>JAIRXV010000012.1 GCA_031268115.1 Bifidobacteriaceae bacterium | reverse complement strand
ATGCGGGTCGCCCCGATCCGCACGCCCGGCAAGCGCACCACAAGGTCGTGAGTT
Organism: Bifidobacteriaceae bacterium; assembly: GCA_031268115.1. Lineage (GTDB taxonomy): Bacteria > Actinomycetota > Actinomycetes > Actinomycetales > WQXJ01 > JAIRRT01. The sequence goes on along the minus strand of JAIRXV010000012.1, from coordinate 6,162 downwards.
CGCCTGCCGCGTCCCAAAACGAAAGGCACATGTCGATGACGAAGAAGTCCGACCTTAGAGTCGTCCAGGGAACGGTCCCGTTCAAGGGCTACGAGACGTGGTACGAGCGCGTTGGCGAGTCCGATTCGGGCAAATCCCCCCTCCTTGCGCTGCACGGCGGTCCCGGCGCGCTACACAACTATTTGAAGTCGCTCGATGGCGTCGCGGAACTAGGTCGCGAGGTCATCTACTACGACCAGCTGGGCTGCGGCAACTCCCCCACGCCATACCTGCCCGATCTATGGTCCGCGCAGTTGTGGCAGGAGGAGATCGATGTGCTTCGAGACGCATTGGGCCTGGACCAGGTCCATATCCTCGGCCAATCTTGGGGCGGGATGCTCGCCATGCAGTACGCCATCGCCCAGCCCAGCGGCGTCAAATCCATTGTCGTTGCCAGCTCCCCGGCCTCCATGTCGTTGTGGCTGTCCGAGGCCAACCGGCTCATCGATTGGCTGCCAGAGGAACACCGCGAAGCGATCCTCAAGGGGCTGGCCGAAGAGGACTACGAATCGCCCGAGTATTTGGCCGCTTCAGATGTCTACTACAAACGCCACGTTTGCAACCTTGTGCCGCAACCCGACTATGTCGAGTACTCCTTCTCCCGTATGGGCGATGTCTACCACACGATGCAGGGTTACAACGAGTTCATGGTGGTCGGAAAACTGGCCGATTGGGACATCGTGGCGGACCTGCCCAAGATCGCTATCCCGACCCTAGTCACATCGGGCGTTATGGACGAGGCGACACCGCTGATCGCCAAGCAGATCGTGGACCTCATCCCCGGTTGCGAGTGGGCGCTGCTCATGGGCACGCACCTTGTGCATGTGGAACTGAAGGACGAATACAACCGAATCGTGGAGGATTTCTTCTCCCGCCACGACAACGACTGACCCGGAGACGCAAACATGACCAAGAAGCCAGCCCCAGCGCCCTCAGCCGGTTCCACGGGATCGACCGCACTTCAACAGTTCGGCTACGAACAGCAGCTCAAGCGGGAATTGACCCTCAAAGATCTCATCGTCTACGGTCTGCTATTTATGGTTATAGTGGCGCCTTTCGGGATTTTCGGTGAGGTTCACATTGCTTCGGACGGTATGGTTCCGTTCGTCTACCTGGTCGGGCTCATCGCCATGCTCTTTACCGCAATGAGCTACGCGCAGATGTCGCGCAAATTCCCGATTGCGGGCTCCGTCTACGCATACGTCCAACGAGGCATAAACCCCCACGTCGGGTTCTTTGCCGGGTGGCTTATCCTCATCGACTACATACTCATCCCGGCGCTACTATACGGGTTTGCCGGAATTTGGTGCCACGACCTTGTGCCGCAGATCCCTATCTTCGCCTGGATCGTGCTGTTCGTGATCGTCAACACTTCCATCACTTTGCGCGGGATCAGGTTCACCGCGGTGGTGGACTGGGTGTTCTTCGCACTCGAAGTTGCCGCGGTGATCGTCTTCGTTGTCGTCGCCCTGAAATACATCCTGGGACCGGGAGCTCAAACTACGCAGCTATCGTCTCCGCTGTCGCCGATCTTCGATGCGAGCAAGATCAACCTGAGTTTTATCGCGGCGGCCGCATCGATTGCTTGCCTATCGTTCCTGGGATTCGACGGTATCTCGACCCTCGCGGAAGAAACGAAGAACCCGGAGAAGACGGTGGGCAAGGCGACCTTCCTGTCGCTGCTGTTCATAGGATTGATATTCATCGGATCCACGTGGGTGGCCGAGCTGGCATGGGGTGGCAAGGCACCGACAGAGGGATTCGTGGAGACTGGATTCTTCCAAGTGGTCGAAGAAGTGGGCGGGCAGGGACTAAGGCTGTTTATCTACCTCGTGGTCATCATCGCGACCGCGATACCGAATGCCGTCGCAGCACAGTCCGCCATCACACGAATACTGTTCGCCATGTCCCGAGATAAGCTGATGCCGGCCTTCATGTCTAAGGTGCATAAGAAGTACTCGACACCGCATCTGGCTATTCTGTTCATTGGAGCATTCACGCTGGTCGCGGCCCTGATTCCGGCGATGCAACTCGTGCGGTTCATCAACTTCGGCGGATTGAGTTCGTTTATCGTGCTCAACTTCACCGTTTTCTGGTACTTCTTCGTCAAACTCAAACAACGCAAGACTTTCACCGATTGGCTGAAATACTTGGTGTGCCCATGGCTGGGAGTGCTGATCCTGGGCTACGTCTGGAGCGGATTCGAACCGCTGACTCTCATCGTCGGATTCTCCTGGCTAGCGGTTGGCGTCGCGATAGGCGCCATCCGCTCCAAAGGGTTCCGAGAAACCCCTGAGGCCTTCAAGAACATCCAGGTGTGACAGAAGGCCGAGCGCCGGCGGCGCGCGCACGGCGCAGGCCTTCCCGAACGGACCGCCCGTGTCCTACGGGATCCGGGCGGTCCACTCCTGGCGGGCGAACTTGGTGCTCACCAGGCGCTCGGCCGCGGCCAGCTCGGACGCGCTGGGTGCCGATGGGATCAACGTGTGCTGCCGGGCGAAGGACGCGATCAGCGCCTCCACCACGGCGTCTCGACTCATTCCCGTTTGACGCCGCAGGGGGTCCACCCGCTTGGTGGCCGAGGCGGTGCCCTTATCGGACAGCTTCTCCCGGCCTATCCGCAACACCTGCAGCATCTTTGCCGCATCGATGTCGTAGGCCATCGTCACGTGGTGCAGCACTGTCCCGTCCGCCAACCGACGCTGCGCGGCTCCGGCGATCTTGCCCGCGGGAGAAGCGATGTCGTTGATCGGTTGATAGGTGGCCGCGATCCCCAGGTCCGACAGTGCCGTCAACACCCAAGAATCCAGAAAGGAATAGCTCGCCTCGAAGCTCAAGCCGTCGACCAACGATCCTGGCACCACCAATGAGTAAGTGATCGTGCTGCCAGGTTCCACGAACATCGCCCCACCTCCGGATATGCGGCGGACCACACAGATTCCGTGGCGCTCGGCCGCGCCCAAGTCCACTTCGTTGCGCAACGACTGGTAGGAGCCGATCACCACCGCGCCCGCTCCCCACTGCCACACCCGCAGTGTCGGTCCCCGAGACCCAGCCGACAACGCCTCGGCGTAGACCTGATCCAACGCCATGTGCATCGCCGGTGACCTCGGTCCGTCCTCTATCAGCTCGAACGAGTGATCCCGCCAACTGGAGGACTTCCCGAGCGCCCGGCGCACGGCAATCGCAACCGCCCTGGCGTCGAAACCGATCAGGACGTCATCGTGCGCCATAGCGGATTCGATCCGCTCGCTCAGCGCTAGGACCGAGGCATCTGGGCTGACACCTTCCAGAGCCGCTTCGAGCCGCCCCAGCGCGCCGTCCGGTTCCAGAAAGAAATCGCCGGACAGCTGGACTGCCGCAAGCCCGGCCGGCTCCAACTCGAACTCGACTGCGACGAGTTTGCCACCCGGAACCTTGTATTCGCCTCGCACGCTCGCCAATCATAGTGTGGGCCCGCGGCGCCGGGATCTGGACCTTGCCCGGAAAGGCCGTCGCTGCGCCTATCGTCGCTAACGCCAAGTGTGCCGGGGCCACCGCGTCCGGCAACTCACATCCCACCCCGTGGAACCAGGCGCCTTGCGGCCGCATTGGCTCGGCCGGCGCCGCAGCACTCACCATGCCGCGTCCATTTGTCGGATTTGGTGTCGGTCCGGGTGCTGGCGCGGGCGGAGCCGAATTTGGGGGCAGAACCAAGGCACACGGCAAACCAAACTCTCACCCCTCTTCTTGGATTGGGCATCGTGTACCGGCGTCACCGCGGTTCGACACCGAAATGGATCAACCCATAATCTAGGGAATCCACGAGAGCCTCCCAACTCGCCTCGATGATGTTCGGGCCAACCCCCACGGTGCGCCAGGTGCGTTCGGTATCCGTGGACTCGATGAGCACGCGGGTGATCGCATCCGTGCCCCACGACGAATCGAGGATACGAACCTTGAAGTCCACCAACGCGATTCGTTCCAATTCGGGATAAACCTCGACCAACGCACTGCGCAGTGCCCGATCCAGCGCGTTGACCGGACCATTGCCTTCCCCAACCGAAACCAACCGTCGATCGCCTGCGTTGAGTTTCACGGTCGCTTCAGTTACGGCATCGGCGCCGTGCCCGGCGGCCACTTCGGAGATGGTGCGCCACGATTCGGTAACAAAGTAGACGGGCCGCCCAGCGTCCAACTCGTCGCGCAGCAGCAATTCGAATGAGGCATCCGCGGCATCGAAGGTGTAGCCGTTGGCCTCAGCGTCTTTGACCCGTTGAGTTACCCGCGTCAGAACCTCAGGCCGCCCAGTCAGGTCGAACCCCAGCTCACGGCCCTTCAATTCGATGCTCGCCCGGCCCGCCATCTCCGATACCAGCATCCGCATGTCGTTGCCTACGCGTGTCGGATCGGCATGCTGATACAGATCTGGGTCCACGCGAATCGCCGAGGCATGCAACCCCGCTTTGTGCGCGAAAGCGCTGGCGCCCACATATGGTTGGCGCATCAGCGGCGATTGGTTGGCTATCTCAGAAATCGCATGCGACACCCGAGTCAACTCCGTCAAAGCGCCCGTTGGCAGCACCGTCAACCCCAGCTTCAACTCCAAGTTGGCGACAATGCTGGTCAAATCCGCGTTCCCCGTTCGCTCACCGTATCCGTTGACGGTCCCTTGGACATGGCTAACACCATGGACGATGCCGGCCATCGAGTTGGCAACGGCACAGCCGGTGTCGTTGTGGGCGTGAATCCCGAGCCGGACGGGCGTGGCCGCGCGAACCCTGTCCACGACATCGGCCACGCGGTCGGGCAGCATTCCACCGTTGGTGTCACATAGAACCACGACTTCAGCGCCGGCATCGGCGGCCGCGCGAACGCACTGCAGCGCATAGCCCGAGTCGAACCGGAAGCCGTCGAAGAAGTGCTCCGCGTCTAGGAACACCCGGCGATCCTGAGCCACGAGATAGCCCACGGTGTCCGCGATCATGGCGAGGTTTTCCGCTGGGCTCGTGCGCAAGGCGCGCTCGACATGGCGAATGTCGCTCTTGGCAACGAGGGCGATAACGGGCGTGGCCGCGTCGAGCAGGGCTTTGACCTGCTCGTCCTTGGAGGCGGACCCGCCCGGCCGGCGGGTGGCACCGAACGCCGCCAAGGTGGCCGAACGCAGGGCCAGCTCCTTGGCCGCTCGGGCAAAGAACTCGGTGTCCTTCGGGATCGCGCCTGGCCAGCCGCCCTCGATGAACCCAACGCCCAGATCGTCCAGCAGGGCCGCGATGGCCATCTTGTCCGCTACGGACAAGTTCATACCCTCCTGCTGTGCGCCATCGCGCAGGGTGGTGTCATACACATCGAATCGGTGACCGACGGTATCGGCGCTGCTCACGATGACGCTCCTATAAGGGTCGGGTAGGCGGGGACCGGGCTGGCGCCCCAGCGCGGCGCACAAAAAAACCTCCCGGGGAGCGGGAGGTTGGCGCGCGCGGCGGGTGCCGGGCGCGCTAGCGAATGACGACCTGCCAAAACTGCATGCGCGCCATTGTGCCACACCGGACGCGAACGGTCCCGATCCTGAGTGTCCTTGTGTTGTCGCATGCGGTGGGGTTGCGCCCAATCGGGGATCCGGGTCGCCCCACACCCACATTGGGGACCCCAACCCCCAACTCGCCCAACCCACCGCGCCCACCGCCCCCACCCAGTGCTGGGTTACACCCGGGTGTCTCCGCCCTCTTCACGGAATCGGCCCAAAACGCGTTTCAGTTGTTCACCTTTGGCCGGATTGGGGAGCCAGAATCGGCCGAGGCGACCACCCAAAACCCCGCTCCACACTGCAATACCGGATTCACCCGCCCACAACACCGGAATAGACGCGTATCAACTCAACCCCACTTCGACCCCGCGAGGGGCCTTGCGCGCGTCGCGGCGCGCGTCACCGGTCCTTCCAGCTGCTCAGACCCTGGCCAGTTGCCCGGATGCCGGGCCCGACCGGGCCCATCCTGGGGCGTGGACGGATTGTGCCTTCAGGACCGTTTTACTTCCCAATGGTTGTGAGATTACGCTTTCAGCGCGTTTTGGTCGGTAACTTACGCCACCGTAGGTTACGCTTCCTTTGTGTCCCGATCCGTTCCCCGATTCGACCCATCCGCC
>JAIRXV010000375.1 GCA_031268115.1 Bifidobacteriaceae bacterium | reverse complement strand
GACGCTCCCGAGTTGGGAGAGCGTGGGTGGGATTCCGCCGAGGCCGAGGGCAGATGCAGAGCCCAAAGCTCCGGCCTTGAGTTTCTTTGCCTCTTTGACGATCTTGTCGAAGGTCTTGGGGCTGAGCTCGTCCACTTGTGCTTCCGCGAGGGCGATAAGGGTCGCGGAGTCGAGCTGGGTGCTCATCCCGACTGGATCGACCCGTGCTCCGCCCTTGCGGGGCGGGGGCGACTGGGGGTCTTGATCGGCCAGCACGCCTAGGATCTCGCCGGTAACTGTGCTCGGCCAGCGGCCTTGGCGGGCCTTGCGGGAAGCATCCCAGGAGCCGAATACAAGCGAGGTCGGAGAGAGGTCGAAAATCGACCACGCGTTGGCTGGCGTCGAATCGCGAGCGGCGCGGTAGTCCGAATTCTTAGTGGTGGGTTCTCCGTTCACCGTCCCAGCTCTAACGTGTGCATCGAATGCGCGGTGAGGCAGTTCGAGGTCGGTGTAGGTCTCAACTCGATGATCGCGGTCGTACGTGACACGGATGCGCGGAATGCGACCGAGCACGGGGTTTCCGCCTTCGATTTCCTGGGCGATAGCAGATTCCATGCGATTGCGGACGGATTGAGGAGAATCGATGATCACAACGCGGGCTGGTTGACCGTCCACAAAGCGAGTCTCGTAGACGTACGTTCCTAGGTCGTTTTGTCGAAGCGCGTACTTTGCCGGTGCGATGCCCGCTTGGGCGCCCGCGGCCGGCCGCAAGTCCGTTGCGCTGCTCAGAGCGCTGGGCCCGCCGGAGGCGCAAGCATCAAGCAGGAGGTCAAGATCGATTGTTGACATCAGGTACTCCTTGGTTGGGGCGGAAGGCTATGCCGGTCGACACAGTCCTTGACGTAGAGAGACCCACTGGCATCGAAAGCGAGAGGTGCCCCGACCTGGTGAATCGCTTCACAAGGAAGCTACACCCGAGCACCAAGGGAACGCCGCCAAATGGGGCGAGTGTCGCGAGTTGGTGAGCATCCCTAGCGCGCACGCGAAGGCGCGTGAGCGGCCTGGCTGCAAGGGGCGGTGTTCGCGGCAGGTGCCGGCCTGGCGGAGTAGACAGCCACGAGGAGGTCCCGACCGGCGCCTGGTATGATCCTGGACTCGGGCGTCACCGCGTCCGGCGGGTTTCGATCCCCCATAGCTCAATTGGCAGAGCGGCTGACTGTTAATCAGTAGGTTCCTGGTTCGAGTCCAGGTGGGGGAGCGTCAACGGGTGGAGCGCGACCTCGGCATGACCCGGTTTCTTGTTTCATCCGAACCTCTCGCGGAAGGGAAGGTCTCGGGGCGAGGGGGGCTGCTCCGATTTGGGCTCGTCCTAGGCGTGTTTCTTCAGGGGAATCGTCGCTTGCACGGGGTGGCCCTGGAGCGGGCCGGTCGAAAACGAGGCTCGCCTCAGGCCAGCACTCAAGCCCGTGAACGCTACTCGGCCCCGTCCGCCTGTGCCTACGGGTCCTCATCGAAGGGCGATGACGCGTTTACCCTGGGCGTGCCCCTTTTCGGCGTCGTGGTGAGACTGAGAGATCTCCGCCAGTGGATATACAGCGGAGACGATCGGCTTGAGCTGGCCAGACGCCACCGTCTTCGTCAACTCCATAAGACCCGGTTGATCGGGGTGAACAGACGTGAACGAGATTGAAGCGCCAGGAAGAACACGGCTCGCGGCGACCGCAGGCAGACCGTTCGGTGCGACAGTTGTGACCCGTCCACCATGATGCCGCACTAGACCACGAAACTTCAGCAGTGACACTCCAGCGGTATCGAACAGTGCGTCATATCGGCCGGAAAGGGACGAATAGGGCACCGCCTCCGGCTCGTATCGTTCGACGGCACCCAAGCTGCCGACCAGATCGGCATGGCGCGACGAGGCGACCGTTTCCACGATCGCTCCACGGGCTATCGCGATTTGAATCGCGGCGCTTCCAACACCGCCGGCCCCGCCGACAATCAGCACCCGCTCTCCCTCTCGTAGAGCAATGCGATTCAGGCCTTGCCAGGCTGTCAAGCCAACCAGGGGCAAAGCCGCCAGATGGGTCAAGTTATGGCCCTCGGGGGCAAGCGCCACCGCAAGCGTTGGGACAGCGATGAAGTCGGCCACTGTGCCGTTCTTGCCAAGTTGATCCGTCCCGATGAATCCCCACACCGCTTGGCCGGGCTGGAAGCCGATTGTCTCGGGCGGGACTTGCGTCACTGTGCCCGCGAAGTCCAATCCGGTTGGTTGGGGCATCCGGCGGCCTGACGCGGAGCGTCGCTTACCCGCGCGGCAAACGAGGTCTATGCGGTTCACGCTGGCGCCGGCAACCCTCACAAGGAGCTGCCCCGGGCCGGGGGTCGGCCGCTCCACGTCTTCAACCCGCAGCACCTCGGGGCCGCCAAAACGGCTATAGCAGGCCCGCCGCGGTTTTGTGTAGGCATCGGATTGAGTTTCTGCGGCGTCTGATCGCGGATTGGCGTCTGACCCGTGCCTGGTCTGCTCGTCATCGTCCATGGTCTGGTCCTTCTTCCTCTCGCGTGTAGTGCTGGGCAAGGCGGGCATTCAATTGCCTCGCCAATTCCCGGTGGGCCAGGCGGCGCAGTCCAAGAAGTACCGGCTCGTAGATGGCCGTACCGAGGACGGCGGCCTGAACGGCGCGGCGGGGAGCGTCGAGCGGTAGTTGCGCGAAATCAGCTTGCGCGGCCTTTCGCGCCGCAGAAGCGTATTCCAACAGGTGGTCCGGCTGGATGCCCACGCCGCATCTTTCTGCCAGCGCCATCGCTGCTTTTGTTTGGCGGACGTATTCTGCGTCGGGGATATCCTCGAAACCGACCGCGGCGAGCGCTTGATCGAAGCTGTGGGATGTCTGGTTGGGGGGATCCTTGTGTGATGCACCTAGCGGGCCGCGGCCGCTCAAGGGCAAATCGACGGTGGCACGGGTCATGGCCTCAGCTGGGCGTAGTTCCGCCTCGTCAATAATGTCCAAGACTTGGCGCACCTGCGACATCGACAGGCCGACCACATGTATCAAGCCCGTGATAAGGCGCAGGCGGTCGACGGTCGCATCGTTGTGGTTTGAGACTCTGGCGTTAACGCGTTCCCCCGGTGGGATCAGGCCTTCCCGAATGTAATATTTGATGGTAGCGATAGACGTACCGGAGCGGCGCGACAACTCAGAGATGCGCAACTCGATCACCCCCATTTCGCATTCGGCACGGTTCCAACCTACCGTGGGAGCGTTGCGCAACGACGATGGCGAGAGCGGAAAGAACCGTAGGTACGTTTCGGTGCATTACCGTCATCGGGCCAGTGCGCCCCAACGCGAGCGGAGGGGCATAACAAGGGCGCTGCCTCGAAGCGGGCATGTGATCGGCGTTCGCTACCAGAAGTTGGGTCATGCGGAGCACCTTTTCCGAATGGCGTTGACCAGCCTAGGAGGCCGGCCGACAAAGCGGCCGACGACCGCGTCAGCTGGGAGGGGCAAAGTGCTGACCAGCTGAAACGCAGCAGCTAATGTGGTTAGGGCGGTTCTTCTCAGCACCGTCCTAGACGCGGATACCGCTGGATACCCCCAGAGCGCTGCGGCCGAAGCCGCCGTCGAGGACATTGAACCGTTGCCTGATGGCGCGCCAATTTGAGCGAGAAGTGGGCGTGACGACTCACAGATCCGCACGCTGATCACCGCCTTTGCTCATCCGATAGACAGGATAGTACCACTCCCTATCTCCAGTGGCGAGCCGTAGCGTCAGACCCCGAGAGGCCCCGGATGAAGCATCCGCCAGGGTTGCCTAGCGACCCGAGCAAGCCCTGCTATGTGGCCAACTCTCGCCGTCTTCGGGGCCTCGGCGTCTGGGAGCCAAATCAGCAGTAGCATCGGGACCTCGGCGCTCGGCAGAGAAGCCGGTCTAGGTCGGGAAAGCACCGACCTAGCACCGCTAGCTGCCGCGTCTCAACTGGTCAGCGCGGTCTGCGCCGATCCAGTTGACGCAGTCGTCTGCCGCTTTGTCAGCGGCCTTGGATATTGCGCTCCGGGGGAGCCGGTGTTCCGCTGGGAGTGAGCCACCGCGCTGGTTTGGGGTGAGCCACTGTCGACCGTCACGTAATTGAGCCAGTGGCTGTCACGTAATTGAGCCAGTGGCTGTCACGTAATTGAGCCAGTGGCTGTCACGTAATTGAGCCAGTGGCTGTCACGTAATTGAGCCAGC
>JAIRXV010000058.1 GCA_031268115.1 Bifidobacteriaceae bacterium | reverse complement strand
GAGGCGATCTTGTGGGGCTTCGGGAGCAGTCGAGGTCTGGGGCGGAGGCTTTCGCGGCGCTCTTCCCGTGATCTGGTCCCGTGGGCGTCAGGATTCAGAAACAGATTTGCAGCTAAGATCGAGTGGGATTTCCGGAGCAATCGTGCCATTCCGGCGACTAGAAATCGATCATCTGGGCAGTGTGCCTGGCCTGGACAATGTTCTCAACCCGATCAGCCCCAAGGTATTTCGCCTGACGCCCAATCAACCGCGTATCTGCTAGTGTCAGCCATACGGGCGATGATCGCCAATTGAGTGAAAGGAGTGCACGTATGGACCATGAGATTATAGAGGATCGCTTTGGCGCGGGGCGGAACGGAATCGGGATCATCGGTCGCATTGATCGATGCGCGATAGCCGACTTGATGTCGCAGCTGAATATCCGAAATGTCGTCTTGAATTATGCACGGGGATATATTGACAGCGATTTGAGGGATCTGCAAGGACTTGGGGTCGCTCGTCTAGAACTCGTGGCAAGGACGGTTACCGACATTGATGAACTCTATGAGGGGTTCGAAGAACTGCGGGTGCTTAGTCTGATGACTCCGCTGGTCCGGACAGTCAACTTGGAGCAGTTGTCGCAGTTGGAGGACTTTAGTGGCGAGTGGTACCAGATCAAGGGGTCGGTCGGCGCAGTGGCGGGGTTGCGCAAGCTGTGGGTGTTGCATTACACCGAGCTCAATCTGCGCGCCCTGTCAGGTAATCCGGCGTTGGAGCTTGTACAGATGAAGGACTATCCGCGGGTTGCTTCTTTCCGCGGTCTGGACGAGTTGCCTCGCCTGGAGTCACTGTGCGTGTACCTGGCGCGACGATTGACGAGGCAAGGAATTGTGGAGGGCGGTGGTTCGACCAGGATGCGTGAGTTGGCCGTAGATACTTGCCGGAAGATCGATTCTTTGGACTGGGTGGTTGAATATCCATCGTTGGAGGAACTGAATACTGGGAACTGTGGTGATTTGGCGTCGGCGAAGCCCTTGGCGTCGTTGGTTCATTTGCGGCGTCTCATCGCGTATGAGAGCACACGGTTCTTGGACGGAGATCTTAGTCCGATCGCCGTTTTGACGAACCTCGAGCTGTTGGCGATAATGAGTCGCAAGCAGTATCGACCGAGCACACGGGAGATCCAGGCAATGATTGAGGATCGGTTGAACGAGAACGGGCGTTAAGATGACAGGACCGAGATCGGCGGAGCGGCGATGAGGAGGACGAAGTTCCGCGACAGGGGTGCACTGGTGCGGCGCGTGCTGAGGCTGCGGATGCCGGCTGGGGCAGCGTTTGCCGTGGCGTGCGGAGAGCGGTTGTGGCCGCTGGTGGTGCGCTACGGATCAGTTGTCGGAACGCCCTCGGACACGATGACCGAGTTGCGGGATGGGCTGGATACGTTGTGGCGCGCCGTGAACGGAGACGGAGGTGATGTCGCCCGGGTGCATGCACTAGCAGAGGCACTGCTTCCTCCTGACGATCCTTGGGTGGATGAATCGGGCTACGCAGAAGATGGATTGGCCACAATCATTTACGCCGCCGAGGCACTGTTGAGCGGAGATCGACGCGAAGCTGGGGCCGCCGCGGGACGGGTCTACGACGCCGCGGACGCTGCGGCTCAGCTCCTGCTTCCGGACTCGATTGACTCCTTTACTCCCGAGGCAGAGAAGCTGTTGCGCGAATCGACCGTTGTGCGCGCTGCTGTCGCGGTGGCTCACGCTGATCTTGACGTTGCGCGGCGAGGCGATCTTGTGGGGCTTCGGGAGCAGTCGAGGTCTGGGGCGGAGGCTTTCACGGCACTGTTCCCGTGATCTGGTCCCGCGGGCGTCAGGACTCAAGAACAAACTTCCAGCCAAGGACGCTGGACGAGTATCCTCTTGTGCCATCAGCTGAAGAGGGCGCTGGTTCCTCTGTCTGCGCTGCTCCGAAGAGTCAACGGAACTGTCAAGGAGGTAAGCTCACTAGCTTCTATCATACCCACGGGGTGAGGCCCGGGGACCGTTCTAGAGTGAGGATTGCACACTGATAATCGACGATATCCCTGTGTCTCTTGCCCGTATTCAGTCTGGTTTGACACGGTTGGGTCGCTGCGTCTTGCTGGAGTCGCTTCAGCCGGGGGCCGGGGCGAAGACTGTGCGGGACGCGTTGAGCGGTGTTGGGCTGCGGTCGTCCCGGGAGCTCGAGCAGCTGTATGGGTGGCATAACGGGACATGCGGAGACGGCGTTCCGCTGGGAGACATTTGGATGTTCCCAACAGGTATGTACATGATGTCACTTGATGAGGTAGTCGCGGATTATAGGACTTTTGTGGGGGACGCGCAGTGGCAGCGGTGCTGGTTGCCGCTATTCGCTGACGGAGGTGGCGGGTTCTACGTGCTGGACTACGGTTCCGGGACGGAGCAGAGGGTACGGCTGTATTGGAACGAGGAGGAAGAGCATCTAGTGGTGTTCGATTCGATCAAGTCGATGCTCGCCACTTTCGCCGCGGCGTTCGACCGTGGACTCATCGATGTTCATCCGGACGGATACTTAGACATGGATCTCCTCCTGTTGGATGATCTTAGGGTCGCGATGAATCCGCACGCAGATGTGCGGCCGAACTGAGTGCGCGGCTATCCCTCGTTGGAAGGACTGCATATACGGAACTGTCGCGGCTTGGCGTGGGCGAAGCCCTTGGTGTCATTGGTTCATTTGCGCCGGGTCGCGGCACGGAAAGGCACACGGTTCATGGATGGGGATCTGAGTCCTATCGCCGGTTTGCCGAGCCCTGAAGCGTTGGCGATGACGAGCCGACTTGATGTCGGAGCTGAATATCCGAGATGTCGTCCCGAGTTGTGCACGTGGACACATAGACAGTGTTCTGAGGGATCTGCAAGGACTTAGCGTTGCTCGTCTAGAACTCGTGGGAGGTCCGCCGCGAACATGGACGCACTCTACGCGGAATTCGCTGAGCTGATTTAGCTCGATCTCGTTAGCCCGATATTGCTGACGGTCGATTCAGAGCGTTTCACTCAGCTCGGAGAGTTCACGGGCGAGGGGTATCATGTCAAAGGGTCGGAGGAGGACGCGTCGTCTTGACAATAGGACGAACCGAATCGACCGCAAGAGATTTCATCCGATGCCAGATCAGCCGCATATCAGCTAGTTAGAAGTCGGCCAATGGAGTTCATCAACTGAGAAGAGGGGATTGTTGGTATGGAGTATGAGATTTTGAGGGTCGTTTCGGTGGCGACCAGGTCGGTGTTTCTGTTACGGGGCGTATCGATCGGACGGTGATGGCGCGTCTGGTATCTGATCTGGATGTGCGTGAGGTCGTCCTGAGCTACATCGATGGGTATATCGACGGTGACTTGGACCGATTGCAGGGACTGGGTATCACGCGTCTAGATATTGTGACCAGGACGATCACTGATCTGGATGGTCTGTATGAGGGGTTCGATGAGGTGTGGGCACTGTATTTGATGACGCCGTTGGTGCGGACGGTTGATTTTGGGCGGTTGGCGCAGTTGGAGCACTTTAGGGGCGAGTGGTACCAGATCAAGGGGTCGGTCGGTGCGGCTGCGGGGCTGCGTAGGCTGTGGCTGTTGCACTATACAGAGCCGGATCTGGTTGCGTTGACAGGCAACCAGGCGTTGAAGCGGGTGGGAACGGAAGACTATCCGCGGATTTCGTCTTTTCGGGGTCTGGACGGGTTGCCTCGCCTGGAGGCACTGGGGGTGTATGTGACCCGGCGGTTGGCTTCGGGGGAGTCTTGGAGGGTGGGGGTTCGGCGTGGATCCGTGAGTCGGGTGTGGGTACTTGCCGGAAGATCGATTCTTTGGATTGGGTGGTTGAATATCCATCGTTGGAGGAACTGAATATTGGGAACTGTGGTGATTTGGCATCGGCGAAGCCTCTAGCTTCGTTGGTTCATCTGAGGCGTCTCATCGCGTGGGGGAGCACACGGTTCATGGATGGCGGTCTCGATCCGATCGCCGGTTTGACGAATCTTGAGCTGTTGGCGATGATGAACCGCAGGTACTACCGACCGGCGGGGTGCAGATCGAAGCAATGATTGAGGATCGATTGAACGAGAGTTGCCGGCGGAGGAAAAGGGGTCGGAACGGCAAATGTGATCGAAGGCAGGTTATGGCGGAGGCCGCTCCGAAAGTACCCACTAGACAACTGGAGGGTTTCGTGAATAAGTGGAAGATATGGATCAGGCAAGGATCGATGCAGAAAGGACTGTCGCTGTGAATAGGATGGGAGTCCGAAGAACTGGATGAACTGACCGCTGTTCCGACAGTTGGTTTCGACCTGTGGTCGAGAAGGGGAGGCGAAGTGGTAGTCCACACTCGGATGCCGTTCAGCTATGGGATCTTTCTTGTGGGATCTGCTGCGACACGAGATTCCCCGGGAGTTTGTGAGGGGTGTGTGGGCCACCGACAGTTGCGAGACGGTGTTGGTTCTCCACGAGACGGATGGGAGTGTGTGTTGTTCCGGGTACGGGCGCTGATTGCGGGTCTACCGCCGGTGGTTTGACCGAGCGCTGGGGGGGTACGAACGTACACGGGATGTGCTCAATGTCTCGACGGTCGAAGGAGATGATCTGCTGAGCATTCCGGCCGGAGAGGCAACCTACTGAGTATCTGGGTCAACTACGGACGCGATGCCGACAACGTGGTCATATGTGCCACGGAGAGACACGACAGGAGCGGCAAATGGGCACATTGGACTGGCAAGGATGCTGGGTCCGCGGGATGGATTGGTCTAAAGAACTGGTGGGGTAGTGCTTGGTGGTCTGCGGTTTTGGTGATTGACGGCCATTGTGGTTGCCGAGTTGGGGGTAGGGGTTCTTTACGGGGTCGTTTTGGATGCCGGACCCCCGACTCGACGTTGCGGCACAAGCCGGGCCGCCTCTTCCGGGTGCGAGCATCACTCCTCGGGCGATCCCGCCGGACCGCCTCTTCCGGGGGCGCCAACATCACTCCTCGGGCGATCCCGCCGGGCCGGTCGTGTTCCGTTCTTCGGCGTACGTGTTCCTGGCCGCCCACAGGATGTTGTACAGCTCCCCGTAGTGCGCGTGGTCCACGGGCTGCGTGCCCGGGGGCGGTTCGGGCTCGTTCTCCTGCTCGCGCCAACCGGGCACGTCGAAGCCGATCACGGGCAGCCCCAGCCAACCCCCTTCGGCGTGCTCATCTCCGGCATCGGCGGCTCTCCGCGCGATCACAGCCCCCGCGTCCAAATCGAACGGCGGGCAGTCCGCGGCCAACTGCTCAACTTGCGCTGCGGTGATGGTGGCGGGCAACAAAACGACGGGATCGGAGTCCTTCTCGGCGGTGGTGTCGCGCAGATCGGGGTACCCGTGCAGACGAGCGCATGCCGCCCAATCGTTGGAGGCTTCGGCGACGAACTGTTTGTGCGCCAGGCCCGCGGCTTCTGCCTCGGCCAGTACCGGCTCGGTGTAGCCGCTGGTGTCCAGGCAGGTGGCATACGGTTCGGTCCGGTCGGCTCCGTCGATGAAGACGACATAGCCGCGCGGCGAGGCCTCGGCCAACCGAGTCAGGCGCGCGGCTTCGGCCTCGACATCCTTGAGGTCGAACTGCGGCGGGCTGTCGCCAAAGATCTGCCATTGCCCGGTCGCTTGCACCTTCCATCCCCAAATCCCTTCGCCGCCCAGGTTCACCCGAGCCTGTCCGCCTTCCTCGTCCGCGATGGTCGCCGGCAGGTCCTCATCGGTCAGGCAGGCGTAGAACGTTTCGGCGGCCTGCTTCTGGCTCACGGTGGACGATGCCGTCCCACCGGTCCCGCCGTCATCGTCCGCAATCTTTGCCTCGGGGTTTTGGGCTGCCACGTCTTCACGCGAAGGCACATCCAATTTGCCCTCGCCCTCGGTGCATCCCGCCAGGGTGCCTGCCGCCGCGATCGCGACGGCGGCGACCGCGACCAGCCGCACACCTGTGTCCCACGGATTCGCAAGTCTCATGATGCCCCCAAACCTCTCTCGCCAATCACCCTTGAGGGGGAAGGCCATCGCGCCCTATGCGCCAGGGTCTTGGCGTTGTTCCTGCTCGCGCAGGATCTTTTGGACCGCCATCAGGCCTTTGGTGAGGGCGCACAGATCGGGGAACGTCATGTACCCCACGATCCGATCCATGGTTGGGCCTAAGGAGGCCAACGCCTCGCGCAGGGCCTCGCGGCCTAGTTCGGTTGCCTCGGCCAGGCGTCCGCGCGCATCGGAGGGGTCGGTGGTGCGGGTGATCAGGCCAGCGTTTTCGAGGCGGTCGAGCAGCCCAGACATGGTGGCGCGGGAGATGCTCAGGGCGCCTGCCAGCTCGCTTGAGCGCGTGGGACCGTTGAGGACGATCATTCCCACAGTGCGGACCTGTTGGGGGGTCAGGGGGAGGGCGCAGGCGGCGGCGATCCGACGTTGGATCACCATCGCTTCGAGACTGTCCAGTGTCGCCCGGAGCTGGGCCGTCAGCCGTTCGCGCTTTGCGGAGAGTTTCATCCTGCTCCTTTCAAGTGAGATCTTCGCATTTTCTTCACCGCCAGTGGTGATTAGTCTCAGGCAAACCAAAATGATGTGCTCTACGCTAACCATCGACCTGCCATCACACTACCCCGAAGGATCCCCGAATGTTCCGACTGGCCAAGCTCTCGCTTCGCAACCGCGCGGTTGTCGCCTTGGTGACTCTCGCCATCATCGTTGGAGGCGCGTTCAGCCTCGGCTCGCTCAAACAGGAGTTGATCCCATCCCTCGAACTGCCCATGGCCGGCGTCATCACCGTCTACCCCGGGGCGAGCGCCGCCATCGTCGAAGACCAGGTGGTGGAACCGGTCGAAGGCGCGATTCGGGGCGTGGCCGGGGTCGACTCCGTGGACACCACCTCGATGGACTCGGTGGCGATCAGCCTCGTGACCTTCCGCTACGGGACCAACATGGACACGGCCAACCAGAAGCTGTCCACTGCGGTTACCCGCCTCGGCGGCAGCTTGCCGGACGATGTCGAAACGAACGTAATTGTGGGGTCGCTTGACGACTTCCCGATCGTCTCCCTCGCCGTTTCTGGGGACGATGGCGCCGCCGCCGATGCCACGTCCCTCGCCCAAGCGGTTGACGCCGTATTGGTGCCCGACCTGTCCAAGCTCGCCGGGGTGCGGACGGTCGATGTCAGCGGCTACGAACCCGAGGTGGTCGAGATCGAGCTCGACACCCCGGCGATGGCGGCGGCCGGAGTCTCCGCAACGGCGGTCATGGACGTCCTGAAGAACAACGGGCTCGCCTTCCCGGCCGGAACCGTGACCGAGGGCGACGAATCCCTAACCGCCCAGATCGGCCAGCCGCTGACCTCTGTGGACGAGTTGGCCGGCCTACCCCTGATCGCCCAGGCCCCGAGCGCTGCTGGAGCTGCTGGCGCTGGCGACGCGGGCGCGGCGGCGGCTGCTGCTGGCGCTGGCGCGGGCGGCGCGGTCGGCGGAGACGCCGCTGCTGACGCTGACGGTGCTGGCGCCGCTAACGCGGCTGGCGCTGCTGGTTCCGCTGGCGCTGGTACTGCTGGTGGGGGCGGTGGAAACGGCGCTGGTACTGCTGGTGCGGCTGGCGGAGACGC
>JAIRXV010000322.1 GCA_031268115.1 Bifidobacteriaceae bacterium | reverse complement strand
CGCGAGTGGGGTTGGCTGCGTGAGTGGGTAGGCGGCGCGAGTGGAGTTGACTAGGCAGCGCGAGCCGTCACCTTGGCGGTGGTGCGATCAGCCGTCGGGGAACGCGGACGCATCTCGTTGCCCCGGCACCGGTACTTAGGGCAGACTAACCGAGATGCTGTGCTCTCTTCCCTGGGTTTCGCGCCCGCTTCCACGAAGGGTCGCCTCCCCTTGACCGCCACCCCAGACGAACCCCGGGCGACCGGCGCGGCCATCGGCATCGTCCTAGTCAACCTGGGCACACCCGAAGAGCCCCGGCCGCAGGCGGTGCGCCGTTTCCTGCGCCAGTTCCTCTCGGACCGCCGGGTCATCGAAGTGCCGCCCGCCCTGTGGCGTATCTGCCTCGAAGTGTGCATTTTGCCGTTCCGGCCGCGGGTCGCGGCCACGAAATATGCCAGCGTCTGGTACCCCGACGGGTCGCCGATCATGGTCCACTCCCGGGATCAGGCGTCAGCCCTGGCCGCGGCCTTGACGCAGCCCGAACCCTCCGACGATGACGGCGGCCGGGTTGGCGGCGCTGGTGCGGTTGGCGCTGGTGCGCCTGGTGGCGCTGGTGCGCCTGGTGGCGCTACTCCTGGCGGTGCCGCGCCCGCCCCTACACCCGGTGCTGCGCCCGCCCCTACACCCGGTGCCGCGTCGCTCCCCGACACCACCCCTCCGGCGCGCGAGGCGAGTCACGCCGCGAACTACACCGTGCGCTATGCGATGCGCTACGGGTCGCCTTCGATCAGCGCGGTATTCGATGAATTGGCCGGTCAAGGGGTTGGGCGGGTGCTTGTGATTCCCGCGTATCCCCAGTATTCCCAAACCACTGTGGCCACGATCTACGATGCCGTGGCGGCCCACCTGAGGACCCGGCGCGATCAGCCCGAACTGCGTTTTGTGCGGTCTTTCCCCACCGATCCCCGCTACATCGAGGCGCTGGCGCAGCGGATCCAGGAGACGTGGCAAGTCGAGGGCTCTCCCGACTTTGACGGGGGCGACACGCTGTTGCTTTCCTTCCACGGCATTCCGGCCGCGATGGCCGCCAGCGGGGATCCTTACCCCACGGAATGCGCCGCGACAGCGGCGGCGTTGCGGGCGCGGCTGGGGCTGACGCCACAACAGTGCCCTATGACGTTCCAATCGAAGTTCGGCACGGCCGCGTGGCTGACCCCGGCCACGATCGACACGGTTCGGGCCCTCGCAGCGTCCGGCACCCGCCGCGTGGACGTGGTTTGCCCCGGTTTTGTGTCCGACTGCCTGGAAACTCTCGAAGAGATCGGAATCCTCAACCGAGAGACCTTCGCGATAGCTGGGGGTGGACGTTTCGTGCGCGTGCCGTGCCTCAACACCCATGGCGCGTGGATCGACACGTTGGCCAACCTGGTCCGGACCCACACCCAGGGCTGGGTCGTTTGAGGCCGCCGGCGGTGGGGGCTGACCGTCATCGTCGGGCTTGGGTTCTTTGTGATCGGCGCTGGCTTCGGCGCGCCTATGCGTCCCGGCGAAGCATCCCCATACGCTGGTCATCGTGAGTTCCCTCCTGCATCCCGTGGGGCCGGAGTCGGCCAACGTGTATTGGCGGCGTCGGGCCGTGGTGGTGGGTGCCGCCATCGTGCTCATTTTGGTGATTGCGATGATTGTCCGGGCCGCGACCAGCGGTGGCGATGAGGACAAGAAGGCGGCACCTGTCTCGTCGAAGAGTCCGTTGCCTTCCCTGGAGAGTCCGGCGCCAACGGTGGCGGTGCCAGATTGCACCAAGGCCGACATGGAAGTTGAGGCGGAGGCGACCGATTCGACCTTCGCGAGTCCGGCTAAACCGACTTTCACTGTGGCAGTCACCAATAACGGCACCCTGAAGTGCGTCATCGACCCAGAGTCTGTGCATATCCATGTCACGTCCGGGGAGGACAGGATCTTCGATTCCGACGATAACTGCAACGTCGAAGTCGATCCCGCTTCGGATCCGGGGGGCAATGAACCGGCGGGCTGGGAAACGCAATCCGACGAGGATCTGTTGGCCGAGCTGGACGGCGATCCGGCCGCGCAAACTGAGTCCGCCGATGCCGGTCCCGGACTGGGCAGTGCGACTCCGCCGAACACCGGCTCGGAAGTGGTGTTGTTGGAACCCGGTGCGACCGAGGCGATACCGGTGTCGTGGAGCCGCGAGCGCTCAGCGCCATCGTGCGAGGCATATTTGCTCACCACACCCGGAAACGGGACCTATCACGCGGTCTTCTCCGTCGCCGGGGTCGAAAGCGGCGACGTCGTCTTCGCTCTGAGCTGAACCGCCGTTATCCTGCGTTGGTGACTTGCGACTTGGTGGTGACTTGGTGACAGCGAACGCTGCGGCGACACCGAACGCTGTGGTGACATCGAGCGTTGTGGTGACACTGAATGTTGTGGTTCCCGCCTCGCGGGTGGCCGATGCCGTACGTGCGGTTCCGGGGTTGGCGGCGGTTCTCGTGGAATCTGGCGGTGCGACTTTGACCGAGCCGGGGCGGGCCCCCGGTGGTTTGCCAACGGCGATCCCATGGCACGATCCGCCAGCGCGCGCCATCGTATCCGACAACCAAACGTGGGCGGAGCTTGAACCGATTGTCGATCGGTTGCCGAGTATCGAACTGATTCAAACGCTATCCGCTGGAGTCGATTTCTTGCGGGGAGTGCCGGAGCGTTTGATCGTGTCCAACGCGCGTGGGGCCCATGGCGCTGCCACAGCGGAATTGGCGATGGCGTTGCTGTTGGCGGTGCGCCGCGAGGTGCCGCGCCTGGTGCGGGCGCAGGATCGGCGCGAATGGACGCCGCTGGGCGAGTTGGCGGCGTCGCTGGTCGGCGAACGTGTCCTGGTGCTGGGCGCAGGCGATCTGGCCAGCGAATTCGCTGCCAGGGCGCTTGCGTTCGGAGCGAGCGTCACCCTGGTTGGCCGAACGGCTCGCGAGGGCGTGCACGGGGTGGACGAGTTGGCGCAATTGATCCCGCTCCATGGGGCGGTGGTGGTGCTCGTGTCGGCCAATTCCAAGACGCGCCACTTGGTGGACGCCGATTTCTTGCGGACGATGCCGGACGGAGCCACCCTGATCAACGTTGCCCGCGGGCCGGTGGTGGACACCGACGCCCTGTTGGCGGAACTGACGGGTGGGCGTCTGACCGCAGGGCTGGACGTGACGGATCCCGAGCCGTTGCCCGCTGAGCATCCCCTGTGGCGGGCACCGGGCGTGCTGATATCGCCGCACGTGGGGGGAGCGACCCGCGGTGTCGGCGAGCGAGCGATGGCCGTGGCGGTGGCCCAGCTGGCGCAGTTCGCGAGCGGTCGCGTCCCGGACAACGCGGTTCCAAGGGCAGACCTGGTTTGATGCCCGCTGGACGGGGGCGCGCCGGGATCGACTATGTGTACGGGTGCCCGCCCAAGGGCAGACCTGGTTTGAGACCCGCTGGACGGGGCGCACCCTTTCGGGTTGGGGCCGGGGGGTCTTGCCCCCTTGGTTCAATCGTCGGGATCGGCGGCGTCGGCCAGGTGCTGGGTCATCGCTTCGTGGTGGCGTTCAACAGCGATTTGCGCGCCCGCGATGTCTCGCCGCTCGAATGCGTCCAGGATGGGCTCGTGAACGGCCATAAGCGAATCGGGGCCGTCCGGTTCCAACCAGGCCGGGATTTCGCCGCGCTCCACCCAGCCGCGGTGTTCGTAATCGATTAGGGCAGTGTGGACTGATTCGTAGATCGAGACAAGGTAAGGGTTCTTCGATGAACGGACCAGTGCGGCGTGGAATTGGGTGTCGGCGGTCATCCAGGCGGCTGTGTTGCCTACACTTTGCCGCATTTTGCGCAGCGCCCGTCCGGCGGCGGAAATGTCATTGGGGCCGGCGCGAGCGATCGCTATGTTGATCCCGGCAGATTCGAGCATGAACCGTAGTTCGGCAAGGTGCTTAACTGACTCGACATTGAGGTTGAGCATCAAATCGACAGAGGCCGCGAGCGAGATTTCTGGGCGGCGGATAACGTAACACCCAGAACCGCGCCGGGACTCTGCCAAGCCCCTAACAACTAGAATCCTGATGGCCTGACTGACCGTGGGCCGAGAGGTCTTGAGCAGTTGCGCCAATTCCCTTTCGGAGGGGATTCGGGACCCTTCCTTCAAGTCTTCGCGGATGATCAGTTCCTGGATCTGAGTTGCGATGTCTTCGGCCACGAGGTGCCCCTCTGGCGGCTTGGCGGCGCGCTCGTCGAGCGAGGCCCACACGGTCTCTGGCATGGCGGCTTTGGACCTGGCCATTAGTCCCCTTGGTCTTCGATGAGCACTGGTGAGCCGAAGCGATCGGAACTAAGATAGCGCGCAACAGACTGGCTAGGCCACTATTGTGCTAGGAGATCCAATGGCGAATCAAGCGTTTCCCCAGTTCAAGCCCGCTTCAGGGGCTGACCTCATCCTGAGAGGGGGTGACGTGTGGGCGGGTTTGGCACCCGACCTGCCCGCCAAGGCGACGGCCCTAGCCATCTCGGGGGGCGTCATCGTCGGTGTGGGCGACGACGACGCGGTGGCACCCTGGCAAGGGACCGGCACTCAGGTGATTGAGCTGGGCGGGCGGCGCGTTGTGCCAGGCCTGATCGATTCGCATTTGCACGCCATCAGGGGAGCATCGACCTGGGTTGACGAGCTTGACTGGACCGGCGTGGATACGCTGAGCGAAGGCCTGGCATCGGTCCGAGCGGCGGCCGCCGAGCGCGGCCCGGGGGCGTGGATCGAGGTGTTGGGCGGCTGGTATCCGGCGCAATTCGCGGACGATCCTCGCATGCCCACACCCGCCGAGCTGACCGCGGCGGCGCCCAACAATCCGGTGTTCGTGCATCCCCTGTACGGGTACGACGATCACGCGGTGCTGAATCGCCGCGGACTTGAGGTGCTCGGTTGGGCCGGGCCCATGGACGATCCGGCGCAGGGCACCCTTGACCGGGACGCTACCGGTGCGCCGAACGGCATCGTCCGGGGTTTGCCCATGTACGCGATGATCGCGGCGCGCGCCGGGACGCCCGGCCTCGCGCGCGAGGCCGAATCCTCGCGCGCGTTCTTCGAACGCCTCGCCGCAGTGGGTTTGACAGGTGTGGTCGATGCCGGAGGGCTCGGCATGAGCCCGGATAAGTATCGGGCCGTGCGGGCCCTTTGGCGGTTGGGCCGCCTTCCCATTCGAGTGCGCACAAACCTGTGTCCCGTTAACCGAGGCAGTGAGCCGGCTGAGATAGACGAATGGGAGAGAATGCTCGACCCCGGTCTAGGCGATGACTTGTTGAGTGTATTGGGGCTTGGCGAAGTGGTCCATTTCGGCTGTCACGATTGGGAAGGAATGAGCCCATTCCCTATAGACGACGCGGATTTCGCGTTGTTTGTTGAGTCGCTCAAGAAGAGTGCGCGATTGCGTTGGCCAGTCACCATCCATGCCATCTTGGCGACATCGGTGGCTAAAGTGATCGACGGTATCGAATTGGCCGCGCAGGACGCTTCCATTGAGGGGCTGCGCTGGAGCTTGCAGCACGTTGAGTGCATTTCCGAACACGATTTGCAGCGCGTCAAGGCCTTGGGTCTTGGACTTGGGATTCAAGGCCGCCTGAGTCAGAAGATGAACGTTGTGGCCGATCGCTGGGGTGAGGAAACGGCGCGCGGATTGCTTCCCCTGGGAAGAATCGTGGACTTGGGGATTCCCTTCGGCGCCGGCACGGACGGCAGCCGAGCGGCCTCCTATCACCCCTGGCAGTCGCTGTGGTTCCTCGTGTCCGGGCGCAACCGTTCCGGTGGGCCTGAACGGCACGCGGCGAACCGGCTGGACCGGGCGCAGGCTCTGCACGCCTACACCCGGGGTTCGGCCTGGTTCTCCTTCGAGGAGGACAGGCGGGGTTTCTTGGCGCCGGGCGCGCTGGGCGATCTGGCCGTGCTCGACCGGGACTACTTCGCCGTGCCCCAGGATGAGATCCCATCGGTGCGGTCCGTGCTAACCCTGGTTGGGGGCAAGGTGGTACATCGGTCGGATGAGTTTTCCGGCCTCGAACTGCAGTGTCACGCTCAACGGCCAGGGCCGGCGCCCTACGAGGTGTGACTGGTTGACGGGGTGCGGATAGGTCCATATACTGGCTAAGCCACTGAAGTGGCTTAGCCACTTCGCGCAAGCAACCAAAGGAGGTTGGATGCTGGACCAGCCAGGGACTGCCGCGTTTGCCGACAGGATCCGCCTTCGCGCCGTTCGCATGGTGGCCCCACACGGTTTCGGATACCTCGGCCAGGCGTTGTCTTCCGCAGAACTCGTTGCCAGCCTCTATGACGGGCCGCTTCGCCCTGAGCGAGACGACTTGGTTGTCTCTCCGGGCCACTACATCATCGTCGCCTACGCGGCCGGCGCCGAGAAGGGCCTGATCGAGGAAGACGATCTCGCCACGTATGGGCAAGACGACTCGTCCATTGAGGCGATCGGAACCGAACGGACCCCTGGTGTCTCGCTGACCTGCGGATCGCTCGGGCAGGGTCTGTCAGGGGCGGTGGGTCTTGCCCTGGCCGCCCGCCTGAGCGGCACCGGAGCCCGAACATTCGCCCTCATCAGCGATGGCGAGCTAGAAGAGGGCCAGACCTGGGAGGCTGCGCTGTTTGCGGCCCACCGCGGTTTGGCGAACCTTGTGGCGATCTTGGACGCCAACGATTCCCAGGTGGACGGCCCAGTTTCCTCGATCACCACGGTCGAGCCGATCGCCGCCAAATGGCGGAGTTTCGGTTGGGCGGCTTTCGATGTCAACGGCCACGATGTGGGCGCCGTTTCGGCGGCGCTCGACCAAGCCCTGGCCACCGACGGCCCCGCCATCGTCATCGGCCGCACTTCCACGCGCCACGGGCTTGGAGTACTGCCGGCAGAGGCAGACGGCCATTTCATCAAGTTGCCGGAGCCGTTGGCACAGGCCGCCGTGAGCGAATTGGAGGCCCGCCTTGCCCGCTAAACCCTACGCCACGGCCCTCAAACCATACGGGCGTGCCCTGGTCGACGTGGCGCGAAACCGTCCCGAGATCCTCTGCCTGAGC
>JAIRXV010000318.1 GCA_031268115.1 Bifidobacteriaceae bacterium | reverse complement strand
TCTCGCTGCCGATGCCGGCTCTCTCGCGGCCGGCGTTGCCTTGCCTCCCGCTGCCGCTCCCGCCGATGCCGGCGTTGCCTTGCCTCCCGCCGATGCCGGCTCTCTCGCTGCCGGCGTTGCCTTGCCTCCCGCTGCCGCTCCCGCCGATGCCGGCGTTGCCTTGCCTCCCGCCGGTGCCGGCTCTCTCGCTGCCGGCGTTGCCTTGCCTCCCGCTGCCGCCGGCCCGTCCGAGCTGGTTCTCGCACCACCCGGCGCCTTTGACCGGGCGGGCGGGCGCCCTGCGCTTTCCCCTGAATCTCCCGAGCCGCCCGCTGGCCGCCTGGCCCGACTGCGTGGCCGCCTGGCGCGGTCGGGTTCGGCCCTGGGGCGGGCACTCCTGACGGTGTTGTCCCGCGAACGTCTCTCGGACGACGATTGGGACGAACTCGAAGAGACGCTGCTGCTTGCGGATGTCGGCGCCGGAGCATCGCAGGACTTACTGGAAGCTCTGCGGACGCGCCGTCGGGTGTCGGGCGGCGAAGGGCCGGCGGCGCGCGAGGCGCTACGCGCAGAACTGTTGGGGGCGCTCGAAGTCGGTGTTTCGCGGGAGATTTCCGCTGTCGGCGAGGCGGGCAGGCCCGGGTTGATTCTCGTTGTGGGAGTCAACGGCTCTGGTAAGACCACCACTATCGGTCGGCTCGCACGACTCCTCGTTTCGCAGGGGCACACCGTCTTGTTAGGGGCGGCCGATACGTTCCGAGCCGCGGCCGCCGATCAGCTCGCCACGTGGGGAGAGCGAGTCGGAGTCGAGGTGGTGCGCGGCGAAGAGGGCTCCGATCCCGCATCCGTGGCCTTCGATGCGGTCAAGCGGGGGATTGAAACGCAGGTTGGGACCGTCATCGTCGATACTGCCGGCCGGTTGCAGAATAAGGCGAACCTGATGGACGAACTCAAAAAGATTCAACGGGTGGCCGCCAAACAGACCCCAATCACCGAGGTGCTCCTCGTTCTGGACGCTACCACCGGCCAAAACGGGCTGTCGCAGGGGTCGGTGTTCGCGGACACCGTGGGAGTCACGGGGATAGTGCTGACCAAGCTCGACGGTTCCGCGAAGGGCGGGATTGTCATTGCCGTCCAGCGGGAACTTGGGGTGCCCGTCAAGCTGGTGGGCCTTGGGGAAGGGCCAGACGATCTGGCGCCTTTCGATCCAGAGTCCTTCGTGGACGCGATGCTCGCCTGACGCTAGCCGGGGGCGGAGCCAGCCCGGCGCCGTGGTCCGCGCAACAAAACGTTTACACGCCCGACCCGGTGTGTGACCTTCCCGTAACCGTGCCGCCTGCCCTTGGAAACGCGCGCAGGAAATTGTAGGTCAGTCCGGTCGCGCACGGCCGAGACGGGAAAGGGGAAATCGTCCATGCCTGAGTTCGATGCCGGCGGAACCGCTTGGGTTCTTGCCTCCGCAACGCTAGTGCTTCTGATGACCATTCCGGCTCTTGCCTTTTTCTACGGCGGGATGGTCCGAGGTAAGTCCGTTCTGAACATGATGATGATGAGTTTTGGAGCGGCCGCCGTGGTTGGCGTTATTTGGGTGTTGTGGGGCTATTCAGAGGCCTTCGCCTCCGATATAGGTGGATTCATCGGCAACCCGTTGGAGTATTTTGGCTTAGTGGGCCTCACTACTGCCAGCGGCGATGCCGGAGGTGTGCCCACGTTGGTATTTGTTGGATTCCAAGCTACTTTCGCCCTTATCACAGTCGCTTTGATAACTGGTGCTATCGCTGACCGCGTGCGGTTCGCGCCGTGGCTAGTATTCGCGGGAATCTGGGTGACTGTCGTGTATTCGCCGCTGTGCCACATGGTGTGGGGCGGGGGCCTACTCGGCGCGGACGGCCCAATCGCCAGAGCGTTGACCGCGCCCCTGGACTTCGCGGGCGGCACGGTGGTGCACATCAACGCGGGAGTGGCCGGACTGGTCTTGGCGCTTATCATCGGCAAGCGCATCGGATTCGGCAAGGAGGCCATGCGGCCGCACAATCTTCCGTTGGTGATGCTCGGTGCGGGTCTGCTTTGGGTGGGTTGGTTCGGGTTCAACTCGGGCAGCGCCCTCGCCGCGGACGGGCTGGCGGGGCTCGCCTGGGTCAACACCTTTGTCGCGCCCGCTGCCGCATCCGGGACGTGGATGGTGGCGGAGAAAATCCGCGACGGCAAAGCGACCTCCCTCGGAGCGGCATCCGGCATCGTTGCAGGTCTGGTGGCCGTCACTCCAGCCGCCGGATTTGTCAGCCCCATCGGTGCGATCTTCATCGGTGGGATTGCCGGTGTCGTGTGTGCGCTGGCCGTGGCGTTGAAGTACAGAATGGGCTATGACGATTCCCTTGACGTGGTGGGAGTTCACTTGGTGGGCGGGCTGGTGGGAACCATCCTTGTCGGCCTGTGGTCTACCGAAACCGGCCTATTCTACGGTGGCGGCGCTTCGCAACTTGTCGCTCAAATTCTCGCCGCGCTTATCGCGGTGGCCTACTCGGGTGTTCTTTCAGCGATCATCGGGCTCGCCATCAAATCCACCATGGGTTGGCGGATCAGTGCCGCTGAAGAAATCTCCGGCATCGATCTGGTGGTCCACGGCGAAACTGCATATGAAACCGTCGGCGCTGGGCGCGTCGCAGAGAGGTAAGGCATTCCATGAAACTCGTTACCGCAGTAATACAACCCTTCAAGCTGGATGAGGTCAAGACCGCATTGGAAGGTGTGGGAATTCGGGGTGTGACGGTGACTGAGGCCAGCGGTTTCGGTCGGCAGAAAGGTCACACCGAGGTGTATCGCGGCGCTGAATACACGGTGGACATGCTGCCGAAAATGCGCCTCGACGTTGTAGTAGACGATGACGGGCTCGCCGCAGCCACCGATGCGATCCTGGGCGCTGCCCAAACCGGAAAGATCGGCGACGGCAAAGTTTGGGTGACCCCCGTCGATACGCTCATCCGGGTGCGCACGCGAGAAGTCGGCGGCCTCGCGCTCTAGCGTCGATGACCGACCCCAAAGCTCCCGCGGCGGCCAGAATTCCCTTCGGGGCCGCCGCGGGCCCGCGCGACCGGTCCACCGGGATGCCAATTCCGAGTCCGTCCACCCGCACCATGCCAGGTTTGGCCGAGGTCCGGCAGGGCGCTGGCGACGGCTCCGGCGGGATCCCATCCTCCTCCGTGGCGGATCTGGCCGGGGCCCTGCCGGGCCTCGGCGTTGGCGACAGCCCCTGCGGGATCCCGTCCCCCACGGTGGCAGATCTGGCCGAGGTCCGGCGGGGTGCTGGCGATGGCTCCGGCCGGACCCCGTCCCCCACGATGGCGGGTCTGGCCGAGGTCCGGCGGGGTGCTGGCGATGGCTGCGGCCGGACCCCGTCCTCCTCCGTGGCGGGTCTGGCCGCGGCCCTGCCGGGCCTAGGCGTTGGCGACAGCGCCAGCGGGATCCCGTCCCCCGCCATGGCGGGTCTGGCG
>JAIRXV010000216.1 GCA_031268115.1 Bifidobacteriaceae bacterium | reverse complement strand
CGAACACCAAAGTGGCCACCGTCAACGCGAAGGGCAAGATCGTGGCCAAAGGGGTCGGCAAGGCCACCATCACAGTCAAGGCGACAGGCGCCAATAAGGCGACCATCCAGGTGAAGGTGGTGTCCGCGGCCGCGGCGAAGAAGGCAGCGAAGGTCGAATCGGTCGCCCTGAAGGGGGTGAAGGGGACGATGACGGTCGGTGAGACCCAGTGGGCCGGCGCGACGTTTACTCCTCTCGCGCCGGGAGCGGCCGTGACCTACCGAAGCAGCGACCCGAACGTCCTATCGGTGGACAAGGCCGGGCGGGTCACCGCCAAGGCGCCGGGTAACGCAACGTTGACGGTGAAGGCCGGAGGTAAGTCGGCCAAGGCGACGGTTACCGTGCAGTAGGGCCAGGGGCGATGCCGGCCGGCGCCCGCGGGTGAGCAGTCCATGCTCCAGGGTGCCGGTCGGCGCGCTTCGCGCGTCCAAGACCGCCCGCCGCGCCCGCTGCCGCCGTCGGGGCAGCGGGCGCGGCCGGTGGGGGCGCGAGGTGCGGGGGCGCCAGGCCCCGAGTTGGGGCGTCGCCCCGCGGCGGGCGGGTCGGGGCGGGGAGAAGGCTCCGGACGCGGCTGCGCCTCAGCCACGGATCGCGTGAGCTGGTAAGACGCGACCCAACCGGGGTGCCGAGGCAGTCCCACACGCCAAGGCGTCCCAAATGCTAAGCTGACCGCTGGTCTCACCACGGCCGGATCGCTTTCGGCGTGGCCATTGACCTGGGGATATTCACTCCAAGTTCCTTTTCGATCAACGATGCGCGCCCGGCGCGGCGCGAGCAAGGGAGAGCAACGTGACCATTCGTGTCGGTATCAATGGCTTCGGTCGTATAGGCCGCAACTTTTTCCGGGCGATCCTCGCCTCTGGCGCTGACATCGCCATCGTGGGTGTCAACGACTTGACCGACAACAAGACCCTCGCCCACCTGCTCAAGTACGATTCCGTCCTCCATCCCCTGACCGTTCCCGTCTCCTATGACGCCGATTCGATCAGCGCCGGCTCTCAACATTTCCGGGTTTTGGCGGAGCGCGATCCGGCCAACCTTCCGTGGGCGGAACTCGGGGCCGACATCGTCATCGAGTCCACGGGTTTCTTCACGGACGCCCTCAAGGCGAAGGCACATATCGATGCCGGCGCCAAGAAGGTCATCATCTCGGCTCCGGCCAAGAACGAGGACGCCACCTTCGTGATGGGGGTCAACCACCAGTCTTACGATCCGGCGATCCACACGATCGTCTCCAACGCCTCTTGCACCACGAACTGCCTGGCTCCGCTAGCTAAAGCACTCAACGATGGCATTGGGATCGTCCGCGGTCTCATGACCACGGTCCACGCCTACACGGGCGATCAGAACCTCCAGGACGGACCGCACCGCGACTTGCGCCGCGCCCGCGCCGCCGCAATCAACATTGTGCCCACATCGACGGGTGCCGCCAAGGCCGTGGCCTTGGTCCTGCCGGAGCTCAAAGGCCTCTTGGACGGTTACGCCCTGCGCGTGCCGGTGATCACCGGCTCGGCCGTCGATCTGACCTTCACGGCCGCCAAGCCTGTCAGCGCCGAGTCCGTCAACGCTGTGGTCGAGGCCGCCGCGAAGGAAGGCCCGCTCGCCGGATACCTGACCTACACCACGGATCCGATTGTGTCCACAGACATCATCGGCAACCCGTCCTCCTCGATTTTCGATGCTGGCTTGACCAAGGTGATAGACGATCAGGTCAAGGTCGTCTCGTGGTACGACAACGAGTGGGGCTATTCGAACCGCCTGGTGGATCTCGCAGCCTACGTGGGTGAGCGTCTGTAACAGGACGGCCGGAAAGCCCTCCCGATCTATCGGTGCGTCCACATGCGCGACCTTGTTGCGCATGTGGACGCATCACGATGTTGACCCCTTGCTGCAGCGAAGGAGAAGCGATGAAGACCATCGACAAACTCGGCCCCTTGGCCGGCCGGCGCGTCTTGGTACGGGCCGATCTCAACGTGCCGTTGGACGGTCAGACGATCACCGATGACGGCCGCATCCGGGCGTCCCTGCCCACAATCGAAGCGTTGGCCGATGCCGGCGCGAAGGTTATCGTGATGGCCCACCTTGGGCGGCCCAAGGGCGCCCCGGACCCGAAATACTCCTTGGCCCCGGTGGCCGCTCGGCTTAGCGAACTGATGGGTAGACCCGTGGCGTTCGCCGCGGACACCGTGGGGCCAGCGGCCCACGCGGCAGTCGCTTCTTTGGCCGATGGCGGGGTGGCGCTCCTTGAGAACCTGCGCTTCAACCCGGGAGAAACCTCGAAAGACGAAAAGGAACGCGGCGCGTTCGCAGACGAGTTGGCCGCTTTGGGGGACGTGTTCGTCTCCGATGGTTTCGGTGTGGTTCACCGCAAGCAAGCATCCGTGTACGACATCGCCCAACGCCTGCCGGCGGCCGTCGGTGGGCTGGTGCTTACCGAAGTGGAGTCCTTGCGCAAAGCGACTGAGAACCCCGCCCGACCTTACGCGGTGGTGCTTGGCGGCTCGAAGGTCTCCGACAAGCTCGGCGTGATCGAGAACCTCCTGGACAAGGCCGACCTGCTGTTGATTGGCGGCGGAATGGCGTTCACCTTCCTTGCCGCCAAAGGCTATGAGATCGGTGCTTCGTTGCTGGAAGCTGACCAGATTCCCACGGTCCAGGGCTACCTAGACAAGGCGACCCGCAACGGTGTGGAGATAGTTCTTCCCACCGACGTGGTTGTCGCGCGCACCTTCGCGCCCGACGCGGAACACAAGGTGGTTGCCGCTGGCGGGATCCCAGCGGGCTGGATGGGTTTGGATATCGGTCCGGCCTCGGCGGCGCAGTTCCGGGAGAAGATTCTGGGCGCGGGGACCGTTGTGTGGAACGGACCGATGGGAGTGTTCGAGTTCCCGGCTTTCGCGGAAGGCACCAAAGCGGTAGCGCAGGCAATCGTGGATTCGTCGGCGTTCAGCATTGTCGGCGGCGGCGATTCCGCGGCGGCGGTGCGCCTGCTCGGTTTCCCGGAGGCGGGTTTCAGCCACATCTCTACCGGAGGTGGGGCTTCTTTGGGGTTCCTGGAGGGCAAATCCCTTCCAGGTGTCGCGGTACTGGAGGGCTGAACAGATGGCAGGACGCGTCCCGCTCATGGCGGGCAATTGGAAGATGAATCTGGATCACACACAGGCGATTTCCGTGGTCCAGAAATTGGCGTGGGCGCTGGAAGACGCGCACCACGACTACACCGCCGTGGAGGTTGCGGTGATCCCGCCGTTCACGGACCTACGGTCCGTGCAAACGTTGGTTGAGGCGGACCGTTTGGCCGTCGTCTATGGCGCCCAGGATCTATCGGAGCACGATGCCGGCGCCTACACCGGGGAGGTCTCCGGCGCAATGCTCGCTCGGCTGGGTTGCACCTACGCCGTAGTGGGGCATTCCGAGCGGCGTCAATACCACGGTGAGACCGACGCCATCGTCGCCGCGAAAGCCGAAGCCGCGTTTCGGCACGGTCTGGTCCCAATCATCTGTGTGGGCGAAGGACTTGACGTTCGCAAAGAAGGGCGTCAAGTGCCATACACGCTGGCCCAAATCGACGGTTGTTTCGCACCGCTCGACGCGGCCAAAGCGACGCAGGCCGTGGTGGCGTACGAGCCTATCTGGGCAATCGGCACCGGTGAGGTTGCCACACCGGGTGACGCGCAAGAGGTATGCGGCGCAATTCGCCGCCGCCTGGCCGATTTGTATGGCGCGAACGTGGCCGCTTCGGTGCGCGTGCTGTACGGCGGCTCGGTCAAGTCCTCGAATGTCGCCGCCATCATGGCCGAGACCGACGTGGACGGCGCGCTGGTTGGCGGCGCGAGCCTGGATCCCGAAGAGTTCGCGAAGATCGCGCGATTCTCCGAGCATCAGGTTGGCCTGTAGGCACTCGACGGAGGGAAAGTGGTGCGGTTCGGCCCCCCGGGGTCTCTGGTGGGGCCGGAAGCACGTCGAGGCACCCCTCGAGTGGTCAAGCCAAGGCGTTCGCGGGACGAGCACCACGCCCAGGTATACGTCTGGGTTGCACGCCATACCCCGTCCCGGCATGGCCACTCCGTGTCGTCACACACATCAGCGAATTCTCGCCCCTTAGCCCATTCCTGTTAGGAGATTCCCATGACCCGGCCACTCGCCCTTACCGGTCGTCACAGGCCCCACCGGCCGGTAGCGATACGGCTCGCCTCATACGCGGCCGTTGGCGCATTGGCCATATCCGGGTTGGCCACCGCCCCGGCACTCGCCGCCGACCTCACCCCGTTCACCGACCTGAGCTTACGGGCCTGCGTCCAATCCGCCCTCACCCAAACCGGCGGAGACGATTTGGGTGCCATCTCCTCCCTCACATGCACCGGTGCTAGTGTCACCTCACTCGCAGGGATCGACACCCTGACCGGACTGCGAACCCTGGGCCTGGGTGGCAACCGGATCGCCACCCTCACCGGGGTCACCTTCCCCACCGGACTGCGAACCCTGGACCTGGGTGGCAACCGGATCACTACCCTAGCCGGAGCCAGTTTCCCGACCAGACTGCGGGACCTGTACCTGAACAGCAACCAGATCACCACCCTGACCGGGATCGACTTCCCCACCGAACTGCAAACCCTGTTCCTGGGCGGCAACCTGATCACCACCCTGACCGGGATCGACTTCCCCACCGAACTGCAAGACCTGTTCCTGGGCAGCAACCAGATCACCACCCTGACCGGGATCGACTTCCCCACCGAACTGAAATACCTGGACTTGAACGGCAACCACATCACCTCCCTGACGGGGATCGTCTTCCCCACCGGACTGAAATACCTGGACTTGAGCTTCACCCAGATCGCCACCCTGACCGGAATCATGTTCCCGACCGGACTGCAAACCCTGGACCTGGGCGGCAACCAGATCACCACCCTGACCGGGATAGCCCTCCCAACCGAACTGCAAACCCTGTACCTTGGCTACAACCGGATCGCCACCCTGGCCGGGGTCGCCTTCCCCACTGGACTGCAAACCCTGTCCCTGTGGGACAATAAAATCACCACCCTGACCGGAGTCGGCTTCCCCGCCGCAATGCAAGACCTATACCTGGATGGCAACCAGATCGCTACCCTGACGGAAGTCACCTTCCCCATCGGACTGCAAACCCTGTACTTGGACTTGTCAGTGAAGCCGAATATCGGTCAGGCGACATTCCCAAGTCAGACACGGGTCTGTTTCGGCAACTGGGTAGACGCCGAGTGCGAGTCTTATGGTCCGCCGGTTGGGGTGGTTGGTGTGTCGGGGGTGGCGCTCGCGCCGGTGTCAGGCGGTGTGATGGTTGGTGGCACGCTCCGGTTGTCGGTGACAGTCAGTCCGGGTGATGCGTCGGACAAGTCAGTCACGTGGGTCTCGTCTAATCCGGGGGTTGCCTCAGTCGATACGACTGGGCTTGTCACGGGCCTGACCCCGGGGACCGCGACGATCACAGTTACCACCCGGTCAGGTGGCAAGACCGCCCGAGCTGTCATCACGGTCACCAACCGGCCAAGCGATGGTGGGACGCCTTCCGGCGGGAACGGTGGTGGGCTGGGTGTGCCCGATCCGGGTGGGACCCCTGATTCGGGTGGGGCTGGTAACCCACCCCCGGGGTCGGGTGTGAGTGAGGCGACTGGGATCGCGGTGTCGGCGGGGAAAGTTTCACTCCGAGTGGGTAGGACCGTCACAGTGGGTGCGACCCTCACGCCCGCTGG
>JAIRXV010000203.1 GCA_031268115.1 Bifidobacteriaceae bacterium | reverse complement strand
GAAGAAGTCCACACAATCGGTCACTGTGGACGCCTCGGTTGGGTCCCAGAACGAAGTCTTGACAGTCGCCAGGCCAGACGGGCTGGTGGGTGAGCGGTTCATCCGCACCTTCGTCAACGATGGCGCGGGAACGGAACTGAGCAGCAACTTCTACTGGACCAACCCCGATGTGGTGTCCGTCTGGCCGGAGGGCTCGAAGACGAACCGAGGGACCAACAGGCCCACCACATGGGCCGACCACAAGGCGCTGCGGACCGCCCTGAAAGGCACCTCGGCCAACCCAGTGGCGCCGGTCGAGCTCGATGTCCGCGCGGTTCCGGCCGCGGGCTCCGAGCCAGGTTGGGCCGGGGTCCAGGTAACACTGACCAACCCGTCGGCCAGCCCATCCCTGTTGACCCGGATCAAAGGCGTCGATGAGAACGGGGAGCAGATCCTTCCGTTCATTGTGGACGACAACTACGTCACCCTAATGCCCGGTGAGACGGTCACGCTGTCCGCTAAGTACAAGGTGTCCGGGCGAGCGGGCGCGGTCACCCGCGTAGCCGTGGATGGATTCAACGCGGCCGATCAGACGGTCTCCTTGGGCACCGCGAGCGCGGGGCAGTCCGGCCAGCTGGCCGCGCTGGTCACGGTTGCCGAGGGATTGCCGCGGGGCACCACGCCCCAGGCGGCGTGGTCCGCCTTCGCCGGAGCTTTGGCGGCGGCCCAGGCGGTCCTTGGGACGCCGGGTGCGAGCCAAGTCGAGATCGACCAGGCGCAGGCCGATCTGCGCTGGGCAATCGCGGACCTTCAGCTGCCCGCCCCAGCCGATCTGTCGGGTTTGGCCGGCGCCATCGACCGGGCTAGCGCGCTTGGGCCCGAAGGGTTCACTCCGGCGTCGTGGCAGGGCGTGGCGGCGGCGTTGGCGGCCGCGCGTGCTGTGGCCGGATCGTCGTATCCGGTCCAAGAGGCCGCCGATGGCGCCGCGCGGGATTTGCTCGCGGCCGTCGCTGGGCTTGAAACGGTCCCCGCGGTGGACGCCGCCTCGCAGAAGGCAGCGCTGAGCGCCGTCATCGATGTGGTCGAGGCGGCCGTAGGGGCTGAAGGTGGCTATACGGCTGAATCCTGGGCACCTTACGCCGAGGCGCTGGATGCGGCCCGGGCCGCGTTGACGGACCCAGCCTCGACCCCGGCCAGGGTCACGGCCGCGCAGGCGGCCGTGACCTCGGCTTTCGCCTCGCTGGTGCGTGTTCGCTCGGCTCCAGCCAACTCGGCGCTGTTGGCGGCGCTCATCGAAACGGCCCAGGGGCGCCTGGCCGCCGACTACACGCCCGAAACGTGGAGTGCGCTGGCCCAGGGTCTTGCCCACGCGCGGGCCGTGGCCGCGAATCCGGCCGCCTCAGAGGCGGAGATAGCCCAAGCGATCGTCGCGCTAAGCCGGGCTGAGTCGGGTCTGGCCAGGATCGAGCCGGGTTCGACCGAGATCGTTCCGATTGCCTCCGCGTTGGTCCGGGTCAAAGCCGGCCAGGGTTCGATTGTCCTTGTCAGGGGCAAGACCGCCACGGTCGCGGCCCTCGGCTATGACTCCACGGGCGCCGCGTCTAAGTCGGTACGGTGGACCACATCGAACTCGAAGGTGGTCAAGGTGAACAAGACCACCGGCAAGTTGAGGGCCGTGGGCGCAGGAAAGGCGACGGTGAAGGCCGCCTCGGCGCTGCCGAATGCGAACGGAAAGTACGTTTCGGCCACCGTCAAGGTTACGGTCGTCGCGCCAGAGAAGAGTCGCAAGGCCACCAAGGTGACCGCGAACGTGCCAAAGACCCTGAAGGTAGGGGCCACGAAGGGGATCGTTCCCAAGGTGGCGCCGGCATCGGCCACGGGAGCCAAGGTGGCCTACACGTCTTCGCGCCCGTCCGTCCTGAAGGTGGACAAGGCCGGGACGCTGACCGGTGTCAAGGCTGGCCAGGCCACCGTCACCGTGAAGGCCGGCGGTAGGACCGCGAAGTACAAGGTTCAGGTCGGCTAGGACGGCTCGAAGATAGACGGCTTCTGAGCGAGGGGGGAGGGTGCGACGCGCCTTCCCCCCTCGCCTTCCGCTAGAGTCTGCGAGACGGTCAGATTTGCGGCCCACTGAAGGGCCTTTGAGGCAGGGAAGCCTCGTCCCGTGCGACCCAACCCCCACTAATACAGGAAGGACCACCTGAACATGCATTTGTCTCGAACAGCAAGCCGCGCCACCGTGGCGTTTGGTTTGGCCACGGCGTTGAGCGTCAGCCTCGTGGCACCCGCTGGCGCCTACACCCCCGACTACGAGCCTGGCCCGCTTGAGATCGCCAACGCAGAGCTATCTCGACAAGTCTCGGCCGAAGGAATGGTTCTTCTGGAGAACCTCGACCGGGCGTTGCCCATCGCACCGTCCGGGAACGTCGCCCTATTCGGGGTTGGCATCTACCGAACGATTCCGGGCGGCACCGGTTCGGGCGCGGTCAACAACCGCGTCACGCTCACTGTGCGCGAAGGCTTCGAGCGGGCCGGCTACGCCGTCACTACCAAGCCCGCGTACTACGACGCGATGGTGGCGGCCTGCGCCAACCTTCCCGCCGGAGGAGCCTACTTCGGGCCGCCTCGCGACTATTCCACCGGCGAGGTCGCGTTGACCGCGGCCTCGGCCCAACCGACCGCCCCAACCGATACGGCCGTGTACGTGCTCGCCCGCAACGCCGGGGAAACGTACGACAGAAACCCGGGCAAAGGCGACTACTACTTGGCCGATGTCGAACGCACCAACATCGAGACGATCGCCCGGGTCTATCCCCGAGTTATCGTCGCGTTGAACGTGGGCGGCGTGGTAGACACCAGCTTCTTCGCGGATGTCAACGCCAGGGTCTCCGATCCGGCGGGCGGACCTGGCCTGGACGCCCTGCTCCTCATGAGCCAGGCCGGCCAAGAAGCGGGGGCGGCGTTGGTGGATATCCTGGCCGGTGGCGTGACGCCATCGGGCAAGACCGCCGACACGTGGGCCTCCTCGTATGACCTGTACCCGGCCGCCAGCACTTTTGCCCATGCGGACGATCGCGACGCGGTCCCACCGTCTTGGTTCGATCCAGGCACTCCCGCAGTCAATGGGGCGTTGGTGGAGAACTACTCCGAAGGTATCTACGTGGGCTACCGCTACTTCGACTCGTTCTACAAGACACTCATGGCGAACAATCCGGACGCCGCAGTCAACTACCCATTCGGTTACGGCCTGTCCTATACCACCTTCGACACGGTGGTAGACCGAGTCGAGGCCGATATGCAAACTGTGACCGTGGAAGCAACGGTTGTCAATACCGGGGTTGCGTTCTCAGGCAAAGAGACGGTCCAAGTCTATTTTTCCGCACCGCAAGAGGGACTCGATAAACCCTACCAAGAATTGGTTGGGTTCGCCAAGACCGATGTTCTAGCACCCGGCGCCTCTCAGAAGGTGACGGTCGAATTTGCCACAGAGGAGCTGAGTTCTTACGATACGGCGCGCGCCGCCTACACAATGCAGGGCGGGGACTATGCCATCCGCGTCGGGAATTCATCGCGGAACACCTCAGTCGCGGCCGTGCTCACACTCGGAGCCACCCTCGTTGTCGAACAGCTATCGCACCAGGCGAACGATCCAGAGACAGACGCGGATCACCCCTTCGTGGAGCTCGAATCCGACCCCGCGAACTTCTACACCTATCCAGGCGAGGCCGTCGAGCTGAGAGCGGCCCCCCGGGTACCGCTCACGACGGCCGGGTTCGTTGCCCCGAACAACGCTTCGCCCCTCGAACAGGACAAGACGCCCGTGGCCGGGTCGTATCTGGCCGAGACCGACGGGGATTCGATCAGCGCCACCACCGCCTATATTCCCTCCGGACAAACCAACTGGGAGGGTACCGGCAGCCCTTACGCCGCCAAGGAAGGCGAGACCCTTCAAACAGTCGCGCCCGCTCCGGGCGCAACCCTGTTCGACGTGGCTCGCGGAACCGTATCTATGGAGCGATTCGTGGCGGGGCTTAGCGCCACCCAACTCGCGAACATCGTGGTAGGCCAATCGGGCGGGACGCCGTCCACGCTCACTGCGCGGGGCGCGGCCGGATACACGACGATGGCGTACGAATCGCTGGGCATTCCGGCAATGCCGTTGGCGGACGGCCCGGCCGGCGTGCGAATCGACCAAACGGCCAGCAACTATGTCTTCTTGCCGTATCCGCCGTGGTTCGAGTCGACCGTATTGGGCTATCAATGGTGTACGGCGTGGCCCATCGGCACAATGCTGGCGCAGACCTGGAACTCGGAGCTGGTCCAGCAGGTGGGCGAGGCCATCGGCAAGGAGATGGCCGAATATGGCGTCACACTTTGGCTCGCTCCCGGCACCAACCTGCACCGCGACCCCCTGAACGGGAGGAACTTCGAGTACTACTCAGAGGATCCGCTACTTTCTGGCATGACCGCGGCCGCGGAAACCAAGGGTGTCCAATCCACTCCCGGCGTCGGCGTCACACTGAAGCACTACGCCGCCAACAACCAGGAGACGGAACGCGAAGCATCCGATTCTGTGATTCGCGAACGGGCGCTGCGCGAACTGTACCTGAAGAGTTTTGAGATCGCGGTCAAGTCGGCCCAGCCGATGGCGATCATGAGCTCCTACAACAAGGTCAACGGCCACTACGTGGCTGGCGATTACGACCTGCTGACTGACGTGCTGCGTGGGGAGTGGGGTTTTGAAGGGCTTGTCATGTCCGATTGGGGCGGTGTGCGTTCCGGGGCCTTGACAAACCTATACTCGGGCAACGATCTCATTGTTCCCGGCGGAGCGGACAATGTCCGCGATGTCGTAAATCTGATCCTTCCGACATCGGCCGTTATTTCCCCCGCGAATGGGTTGCCAACCTGCAACTCGACCACCTTCGGGGCGCAGGGTACCGGCTATGTCACCTATTCCTGCACGTTGGGAAACATTGTGCCCGATCCGACGGGACCAATTCAAATCAGCACCTGGGTTGCCGGGGCGCCCGCATCGGGCAGCAACTCCTTCACCGGAGTTCAGGCAAGTATTGATTCTTTCGCCGCTGCCGCGGACCGCGAAGGTGTGGTTCACTGGACCGGTGCCCCTTCGGGGTCGATAGTCGTCACCGCGTTGGTAACGGATCCGAGCGGTGTGGTCACGGACTATAGAGTCGACATTAAGGGTGTCGAGGCCCTGCCTCTAAGGCTTGGGGATCTCCAGAAGTCGGCGGCGGCAATCCTTCGGATTGCCACCCAGTCGGCCACGTTCGCCGAACTGGCCCAGCTCCAAAGTCAATCGGGAATCTCCGTGTCCCCATATACGGCCCAATTTGCCGACCTTAAGAGCTATGTGACGTCATCGGCGGCCGCCGCGACCGTACCGTCCGGCCCACTCCCAATCGTCGTGGAGCCGGCGGTGAGTGAGCCCACCAGTGGTTGGTTCACCGATTCGGCCAACATAGAAATAGGCGCGGACGATCTGCTGGCGGCAGGACTGACCGTTCGCGTGCGAATCGACGGCGGCGCGTGGACCGCGTACAGCGGCGCCATCGAGGTGACCGGGGACGGAGACCACACGGTCGAGGTGTCGGCACTCGATGCCTTCGCCGCCGTGGTTGCCGCG
>JAIRXV010000158.1 GCA_031268115.1 Bifidobacteriaceae bacterium | reverse complement strand
GACCGGACCACCTCGTCCACTTGGCCCGGCACCGCATACCAGGTCTCCGTGTCCGCATCCCAGGCCTGGACCGTGACCGCGGCGGCGCTGCGGGCATAGCTATCGTGCATCCACGAGATGGTGACCTCGTCCAACCAGTAAGCGGTTTCCTCCTCCGCCCCGAACACGTATTCGAACCAGTCGCCGGAGCGTTTGGCGGTGGTTTGAGTCCAGTTGCTCCAGCGGTTCTTCGGGTTGTCGTTGAAGGAAACAACATCGTCGGAGATGTGGGCCAGGGAGTCGTCAGTCCACGTGTAGGACGCGGTGATCCGGGGCAGGTTGTAGCCGTACTTGGCCACCGAGACGTCCAAACCGCCGTTGTTGAGGTAGTTGTCGGTTACGCGGATCTGGGCGGTTGGAGCCACGCCGCCGATGGCGGTGGCACCGGTCAGCGTGTAGGTCCCGGGAGTTGTTAGCTCGGTGGGGGTCAACGCGGGCCAAACGACTTCGGTGGGTGCGTCCGTCTTGTCCGAGTAGTACACGTTCACCGAGCGCGGCAGCGTGGGCCGCTCACCGACTATGGTCGCCGTGCGCACAGCTTGGACGGCGATCACGCCCACGGCCTCAACGTTGGCAAGCACGGGTTGGGCGATCCCGCTCACCGTTCCTTGGACCGTGAAATGGCCGATGGCGGCGTAGTCGGTTGGCGGGACAACGGCCCAGTCGACGAGCAGTTCGCGGGCCAGGCCGTGATCGTAGTAGGCCAACACTCGTTCCGGCAGGCTTGGCGGGGATCCGACAGCGGTCTTCAGGACAACATTCGCGAAGTGGTCGAACACCTTCGGGTCGGCACCCGGCGTCACCGTGATCGGCAAGGAGTTCGAATCTACGGTTGCTCCCCGTGCGGTAACCACCGCTTTCACGTTGGCGGTGCCAGCGCCGACGGCCAGCAGTGTCGATCCAGCTAGGCGCACCACACTGGGATCGTCGCTCTCGTAGGCGACCGTGTACTCCTCGGCCGAGATCGACTCGGCGAGCTCGTCAAGCACGGTCAAGGCGGTCTCTGCCTGGTCATCCTCGGTCAGGGCCGTCGAATCGGTGGAGAGGGCCGCCGAGGCCAGCGGCGCGATCTCCCTCTCCACTGCCACGGTGTAGGTCCTCGAAGATCGCCCGTTTTCGGACGTCACCATGATCCGGGCTGTTCCCGGAAGGCGGGCCGGTGAGATCACCGTGACGGCAGCGTTGTCCGTCCCGGTGCCCTCGACGGCCGGGACACCAGCGTTGTACGGCAAGGTCAGCGCATATCCCGTGGTGGCCGGGTCGAAACCGTCCACGGTGGTCCCGTCCACGGTTAGATCGCTCAATGCGGCGTTGGTGTTCAACGTCAAGATGCTCGCGGGCACCTGGAACTCTGTCATGCACACGCAGTTCGTGCCGGGGTTGTAGAGCGCCAGGGTCAGCCGAGTCGCCAGAACCTGGTCGAATTCGAAAGTCAGGACGTATGCTGGGCGTCCCCCGGCGTTGGTTCCGGATACCGCGACCGTGGTTTGGACAACGCCCGTAGCGTCGTGTTCCACGCCATCGGTGCCGATGTACTTGGGGGTCCACGTGACCGTCGTGGGGTCTTGGCAGCCGTCGGTGCCGTTGGTGAAATGGGCCACGATCTTGTTCACCGGCATCGCGTCGGTCCATTGAATCCCGAGCCAATCATTCCTGCGCACGGCCGATTGCCAGTTGGACCACGAGTTCTTTGTCCCTGTTTCGCGGTCGAGCTGGATTATGCCGTCCCGGATCGCGGGCAACGAATCGCCGGAGTTGGTGAAAGAGGCGACGGGTGAGCCGGTTGGCGCCACTGCGGCCAACGCGATGTTGACGGCGGTTGGTGTCGCCGCCACTCGGACCGAAGCGGAGGCGGGCAGAGTGGTGCCCACCACAGTTCCCCCAACGAGCACGATGTCGCCAACCGTGTCGTAATCGGCTGGTTCGGTGGGGTCCCAAGCCACCTCTGCGGCCTCCCTGGCGCCATTGGAATACAAGATATTGGCGGTGCCGGGCAGGGTGGGGGTCGTTCCCACGACCGTTGCGGTCGAAACCTTCTCGACGGCGACGATGCCGATGACGGCAACGTCGAGCGTGACATCGATGCTGCCATCCAGCACGGTCCCCGACACGGTGAACTGCCCCACTGCGGCGTAATCGGACGGATCGGGGAGGGCCCAGTCAACCGGCAGGGTCTCGGTGGTGCCGTCTGAGTAGACGGCGGTCACGGTCTCAGGGAGGGTGGGGGCCTGACCCACCTTTGTGGTCGCTGGATAGGACAAGACTTCGAGCAGCTCGCGAGGGCCCTTAGTGGACTGAGCGAATACGGTGGCGCGGCCGTCGGTGAGGCCGTCGGCGTGGGCGGTCACCCGGATCGGGTCGCCCGAACCGTCCGATTTGACTATCAGGAGCGCTTTGCCGTTGAACGCCTTGCGCTGGTTGGTGTCTTGGTACCGTTCCAGAGAGATCGGGTTGCCGTTGTCAACTCCGGCGATTTCCCCTCCTGTTACCTCGAACGTGATCTGATCGTCCGCCGTGGGCACGAAGCGGCCCTGGCCATCCACCACGTCTACGGTGATGAAGGAGAGGTCGCTGCCGTCGGGATCGATGATTCGACGGTCCGGGGTCAGTTTCAACCCGGCGGCCGGATCGGCAGTTTCGATGATGTCAGTCGCGATGATCTCGCCACCCGCATCTCTCGCCACGGCCTTCAGCTCGCCCGGAGCGAATGGGACGTTCCACTTGGCGTACAGGTCGCCGTTCGCCATCTCCTGATATGACTGCCCGGCGGCGTTTTGCTTGACCGAGAACGTCTGCGTGCCAAGCGATACTCCGTTGAGGAACAATTCCACGGACCGCGCGTTCGAATATGCCCAGACTTGTACCACCTCGCCCGGCGCCCAATTCCAGTGCGGCAGAAGATGAACCATGGGCTGGTCCTCGACATCCAACCACTGCGATTGATACAGGTAATAGGTGTCTTTGGGGAATCCAGCCGTGTCCACTGCCCCGAAATACGAGCTCTTGGCCGTCTCGGTGTAGTCTCCGGCGCCCTGACCGTAAGGGGTTGGTTCCCCGATGTAATCGAAGCCCGTCCAAATGTATTGGCCGAGGATGTAGCGCTGGTCGCGGTCCGTCTTCCAAGCGCTGGAGGCGGTGTGACCCCAGGAGACTCGGTGGTTGTCGTAGGAGGAGCATTGCATTGTGGTCCAGTTGGCGTCCCCCACCAACTCGCTGCCGGGCGATTCGTAGTAGCCGCGCGTGCGGATGGCCGATGACGTCTCCGAACCGATCACGAGACCGTTCTGGTTCGAACCGTGATAGGTCGAGTATTCGCCTGAGGACGGGTAGTTCAGGCCCGCGATGTCCACGACGTTGTTCAATATGTTGCGGGCGGTGGTGTCGCTCTTGTTGTTCTCGCCCATGGTGGTGGGTCGAGTGGTGTCCACGGACTTGATCCAGTTCACCAGGTTCTGAGCAATGGCGGGCGATTGCGTTGAGTTCTTGGGGATTTCGTTGCCGATGGACCATATGATCACGGATGGAGAGTTCTTGTCGCGCTCCACCATCGCCTTGATAT
Source organism: Bifidobacteriaceae bacterium (assembly GCA_031268115.1). Classification (GTDB taxonomy): domain Bacteria; phylum Actinomycetota; class Actinomycetes; order Actinomycetales; family WQXJ01; genus JAIRRT01. The sequence continues at coordinate 3,364 of JAIRXV010000158.1, read as the reverse complement.
CGGATTCGGCGTTCGCGTTGAAGTACAGGTGGTAGTCCTGCGATGTCTTCTGCAGTTGCCACATGTCGAAGGCCTCTTCCATCACCGTCAGGCCGATCCGGTCCGCAATCTCGATCAGCGCCGAGGATGCCGGGTTGTGGGATGTCCGGATGGAGTTCACGCCCATCGCCTTCATGATCTGTAGCTGACGCTCGGTGGCTCGATAGTTCACCGCCGAGCCCAACGGCCCTAAGTCGTGGTGCATGCACACGCCCTTGAGCTTCATGTACTGCCCGTTCAAGAAGAACCCGAGGTTCGAATCGAAAGTCGTGTAGCGCAAACCAGTGCGGGTCTCAACCCGATCTACCACCTGTCCCGCGACCCTAACGGTGGAGACCACGGTGTACAGGTATGGATTCTCGATGGACCAGAGGTGCGGGTTCGGTACGGCGATGGTTTGGGAATGGGTGTACCTATCGGCCATGCTGCCGGGCGTAGCGACCCCTTGGGCCACGGTGGCACCGCTCGCATCGACCACCTCGGTGGTCACCGCGGCGTCCCCTGCGGACGCCAGACCGACCAGGCGAGTCTGAACTGAGACCTGGGCGGATGGACTGGCCGTGGCCACATCGGCCTCAAGGGTCGGCGTCGTGACATATACGCCGTCCCGGTCGATGTGTACCGGATCGGTCACGGTCAGTTTCACGTCGCGGTAGATGCCCGAACCCGAATACCAGCGCGAACCGGGCATTGGGTTCTCCACCTTGACTGCGATTACGTTGACCTCACCGGGGGCGTGCAGCGCCGAGGTGATGTCGCGTGAGAACGCGGTGTAGCCGTAATAGTGCTGCTGTCCGATTTGGACGCCGTTGACATACACGGTGGCCAGGGCGTACACCCCGTCGAAATCAACCGAGACCTGCTTGCCCGCTGAGTTCGCCAGGGTGAAGGCCTTGCGGTACCAGCCGGTCCCGCCATCCAACCACCCAGCGGTGTTGCCGGAGGCGGACCGGGTGTTGAAGTCCAGGTGGATGGACCAATCATGGGGGAGTCGCACCTGGCGCCAATGGGTGTCGTCGAACGCCTCGGCCCACGCGCCGGCCGGATTGCCGAGGGCGAACACCCAGTCGGTGTTGAAATCGGCCGAACGATCGCCGGTTCCGTCCAGGGGGTTGGGCGCCTGAGGCAGCCCGACGGAGCTGACGGTCTTGGTGGTGGGGGTTGCGGAGGCGGCGGGTATTGCCGCTGTCGTCAAGGCGAGGGCACCGGCGAGGGCGCAGACGGTTCGAAGAGTCCTGTTCACTGCATTGTCCTTCCGTGGGTGCATGGCACCGATCCGCGGATGCCGCAGCGAGCCGAAAAAACGCCCGCCGTTGGGCATGTCGATCCGAACACACTAGCTCGCGTACCGTCAAAAGTGAACACGCCCGGTACGGGTTCGGGGACCCGCCAACGACCCAGATTCCCGTCGCAAGACCGAGAGTGGGCAGCGGTGCTGGCACATCCGGTGGCGCGTGCCGCCGGCGACCCAGATTCCCGTCGCAAGACCGAGGGTGGGCCTCAGCTGCCCTGAGGCAGGGAGATGAGCTTCGCAATAGCAATCTTGGCCGCGGGGACGGCGACCTGGCCGCGGCGAGTCGCCACCGTGACGGCGGTGCGGGAGGATGCTAGGAGAGCGCCAACGGCGTCGGAGTGGCCGCCATCGTCCAGGCGATAGCGGATCACAACCCGCGCGCCGAGGGGCCAAGACGCCCAAGGCGGACTTGCGGACCGTGACGCGGGACGCACGTGGGAGATAATAGTGGGCGGTTCATCCGCTACCCTGGAGGGTCATAGTCAAAGAGTCACCAAGGCCGGCTCTGGTAAGAGTCATTGCGGGGCATCCGGATCTCAAAGCGAGCGGGGAAGGGAGCAGGGCGTGACCTACGTCATCGCGCAGCCGTGTGTCGATGTCAAAGACAAGGCGTGCGTGGACGAGTGCCCAGTCGATTGCATCTACGAAGGTCGCCGCTCTGTCTACATCCACCCCGACGAATGCGTCGACTGCGGGGCATGCGAGCCCGTTTGCCCAGTTGAGGCCATCTATTACGAAGACGACCTTCCCTCGCCTTGGAAGGACTACCTGCGCGCTGGTGCCGATTTCTTCGCGGGGATCGGATCGCCCGGCGGCGCTGCCAAGATGGGGGCCATCGACGCCGATGCGCCCTCGATCGCCGCTCTACCAAAGGAATAAGTGAGGCCACCCACATGGGAATGCACAGCTCCGACCTGCCGGACTTCCCCTGGGACCTGTTGGCGCCGCATAAGGCGCACGCTGAGTCCCACCCCGATGGCATACTCGACTTTTCGATCGGATCGCCCATCGATCCGACCCCCGATATCATCCGTGGCGCCCTCCAAGAGGCCTCCGATTCCCCTGGCTACCCCAGAACCGCCGGCTCCGCCACCCTCAGGGCCGCCATCCGCGAGCATTACCGGCGCGTGCGAGGGGTCAGACCGCCCGAACGCCACGCGATCCTGCCAACCCTGGGATCGAAGGAAGTAGTCGCCACCCTGCCATCGCTCCTCGGGCTATCCGCCGGCGATGCCGTCATCCACCCGGCAGTCGCCTACCCCACCTACGAGCTGGGAGCGCGGCTGGCCGGGGCCACCCCAGTGCCCGCCGACCAAGTGGACGAGCTTCCCCCGGGCACTGCGGGCAGGGTCCGGCTGATCTGGCTCAACTCTCCATCCAACCCGACCGGACGGGTACTCGGGGTTGAGGAGCTGCGTGGGATCGTCACCTGGGCGCGGGAGCGCGGCATCGTCGTGGCGAGCGACGAATGCTATGCGGCCCTCGCCTGGGAAGAGCCATGGGCCTCGGCCGGCGTTCCCTCAGTGCTGGACCCGCGTGTCAACGGCGGCGACCCGACCGGGATCCTCGCGTTGTACTCGCTGTCCAAACGATCCAACGCCGCCGGCTACCGGATGGCTTGGCTGTGCGGCGACCCCCAGCTGATCGGTCCGATCCTGGAGATTCGGCGCCACATGGGCATGATGATGCCAGGCCCCATTCAGTGGGCGATGGAAAAGGCCCTCGGCGACGAAACCCACGTTTCCGCCCAGCGCGAGGTCTACCGCACCCGGCGCGGAGCTTTGCGCGGCGCCTTCGAGCAGGCCGGATACGCCATCGACGATTCCCAGGCCGGCATGTACCTGTGGGTCCGGGCGGACGACGGACGCGACGATTGGACCATCGTCACAGAACTCGCGGCCAAGGGAATCCTGGTGGCACCGGGGTCCTTCTACGGCGAAGCCCAACACGTCCGAGTCTCTTTGACGGCATCGGACGCCGCCACCGAAGCGGCCGCGCTGCGCCTAGCGACAACCTGACATTTGCCCCTGG
>JAIRXV010000146.1 GCA_031268115.1 Bifidobacteriaceae bacterium | reverse complement strand
GACTCGTTCTGGTCTCTGGGAGGGCCCACCCAGAACTCGCCCAGGCCGTCGCTAACGAACTGGGTTGCGAACTGGTGCCGACCACCGCCTACGAATTCGCGAACGGCGAGATCTACGTGCGCTATAAGGAATCGGTGCGTGGGGCCATCGCGTTTGTGCTGCAATCCCACACTCAGCCGATCAACACGTGGATCATGGAGCAGCTGATCATGGTCGATGCGCTGAAACGGGCCTCGGCCCGGGCAATCACCGTGGTTTCGCCGTTCTACGGCTACGCCAGACAAGACAAGAAGCACCGCGGCCGCGAGCCGATTTCTGGGCGGCTGGTAGCGGACCTGTTCAAGACCGCTGGTGCTACCCGACTCATTTCGGTTGACTTGCACACGGCTCAGATTCAAGGATTCTTCGACGGCCCAGTGGACCATTTGTGGGCCTTGCCGCTGCTCTCGAATTACGTGCGCGGGCGCGTAGACCGGGCAAAGTTGACCATCGTGTCGCCCGATGCGGGTCGAGTGAGGGTGGCGGACCAATGGTCGGACAGGCTGGGCGCGCCGCTGGCAATCATCCACAAACGCCACGATCCTACGGTCGCCAACCAAGTCAAGGTGCACGAGTTGGTGGGCGAAGTCCAAGGCCGCACCTGCGTCATCGTAGACGACATGATCGACACGGCCGGAACCATCGTCCAAGCGGCGGACGCACTATTCGAGAACGGCGCGGCGGAAGTGCTGGTCGCGGCGACTCACGCAGTGATGTCGGGGGCCGCCATCGACCGCCTCAGGGACTCGCGGATCTCCGAGGTTGTCGTGACCGACACGCTGCCGTTGGACGAGGACAAGAGAATCGATAAACTGACCGTGCTTTCGATCGCCCCACTGATCGCCCGAGCCATACGCGAGGTGTTCGATGACGGATCGGTCACCTCGCTTTTCGACGGCAACGCCTGAGGAAAGGAAAACCCTGTTATGTCCTTACTAAATACTATCGTTCCCCAGTTCGCGGTCAAGGCCTATCATGCCGGAGCCTTTGAAGATGTGAACGAGAAGAAACTGGACGGGCATTGGTCCGTTCTGTTTTTCTACCCCGCCGATTTTTCGGCCGTCTGTCCCACCGAGTTGTACGACCTGCAGGAACACTACGCCGAATTCGCGAAGATGGGTGTCGAGGTCTACTCGGTTAGCACCGATTCCCACTATTCCCACCAGGGCTGGGCGGAATCTACTCCCATGATCGATCAGATCGCCTACCCGATGCTGGCCGATCACGCCCAGGCACTTTGTGTGGCCCTTGGCGTACTCATCGCGGGCGCGGGCGTAGCGGAACGGGCCACTTTTATCTTGGACCCGGAGCGCCGGATTAAGGCGATTGAGATCTCAGACGGCCCAGTGGCCCGCAAAGCCGACGAACTGGTCCGCAAGGTCAAAGCCGCCCAGTTCGTCGCCGCCACCGGCAAGATCGCCCCGGCCACCTGGGCGGTGCCACAGGCGCAGGCCTGAGGGTAACGGAGGGTCTCGTCTCCCTTTGGGAAGGATGGCCGGAGGCCGTTCTTGACCAACGGCGGATACCTTGTGCCCGATGGCGAACGGCCGCGCGTTTCGGCCTGACCTTTCGCCCGTTTCCAAGGTCAGATCTCCGCAACTCCGTCACCGGGAACCAGGTCCAAAGAGTCGATGGCACGGAACGCAGGAGCGTTGATGGGTTCGCGGCCACCCCGCCGCGACGCCGCAAGCCCTTCGAACACGCTGGCGCCACCGTCCTGTGCCAGCAGCGCCGCCTGCCGCTCATCCGGAGTCCGTGCACCAATGCCTCTGACAACGCGAACTACTCGGGCCACTGTTTCGGTGTTCTGGGCGTTCATTCGCGATCCGTTTGCCCACAGGTGGACCGTGCGTCGAGACACCCCAAACAACCTGCCGAGCTGGTCCCAGGTCAAGCCGGAATTCTCGTGAAGCCAGTGAACATTTCGGGCATCCGAAGCAATAATCGAGTCACCGGGCGCCGCGTGCGGCGAGGCCGGCGGCCGAATGGCAATGTGTCCGGAGTCGGACTCTGGCAAGACACCGCCTCCGGCCGTCATGCTGGATTCCTCTTGAACCAGCAAGCTGCCATTCGACCTACCCAAGGCAAGCGATAAGGCCAGCCGCCACTTTCGGCCTCGGAAAGTCGGCATAGCGCCAGCATCTCGAACACCGCGGACGCCTAGACCAACGCGGCGAGGACGTAGTCCTCGAAGTATGGGAACGGTGCGCTCGACTCGCCGCCGTAGCTGCTGGTGAACACGGTTACCAGGCCGAGTTCGGGCACAACGAAGATCACCTGGCCGCCGTGGCCCTGGGCAAGGTAGGTGTTGTAGCCGGCGAACTCTCGGATCCACCATTGGTAGCCGTATTGGGACGGTCGGCGCGTATCGGGCGCTTGAACGCTTGTGGACTTGGCGATCCACGCCGCTGGGATGAGTTGACGCCCATCCCAGCTGCCGCCATTTAGGAAGAGCTGCCCGAATTTGGCGGCGTCGTGTACGTTCATGGTCAGGCCGTTACCGCCGTCAGTGACGCCATCGGGCCCCTTGCCCCAATGGGCGGATCGCATCCCTAGGGGCTCAAAGATGTGTTCCCTGCCGTAATCGTCCAAAGCCCGACCCGAGGCTTCCTCAAAAGCGGCGGTGAGTAGGTGAACTCCCATGGTGCTGTAGTTGAAGCGCAAGCCTGGTTCGCCGCCTATTGTTCGGTTCAGAATAAAGTCGGTCCAATTGTCGGATCCTCGCCATTCTTGCCAAGACGTACCCGATCCTTCCCAGTCCAGGCCGGACGAATGCGTCAAAAGGTGCTCGACGGTGATTCGCTGCCAATACTCACCTTCGGCTCGGGCGACCGGTGGGAAGTACTTGGCGATGGGATCGCTGATGCTGTCGATGAGGCCTTCTTCCAACGCCACTCCGATCAGGGCACCCGTGAAGCTCTTAGTGCAGGAATTGAGTTCGAAAAGGCTAGTTTCGTCGTATCCGGGCCCATAGTACTCATCCACTATATAGCCGTCCTTGACTATCACGGATGCGTGAATCTGGGAGTCGGCCAGGGCGGAATGGAAGGCCTGAAGGGCTTCAGGGTCCAGGCCGTGGTTGTCCGGCCGGTCGTATCGCCAATCAGTTGGCTCGGGCTCGGCGGTCGTAGTCGAACTGGGTGTGCGGCCAGACAGCGTAGGTGCCCCGCGCCCTGGGGGCGAAGCGGTGCTCGAGTTCGGGGCCAGGCCGGGCGTTGCCGGGAGGGCCGAATCCAAATCCGCGGGAGACGTGGGGCTCTGTTCTGGGCCGGGCTCGGTGCAACCGAAGGCGAGAAAGCACGCGAGTACGGCGGGCAGCGCCAGCGCAGGGCGCTCAATCGCCATGGGATGGTCCCTCCTTGTTGTGGCTCCCTCGCAGGGTAAACCAATCGCAAGAAGGAACGGGACACCCATCCCCTCCGGGCCTGGCCCCCTCCCTCGCCTACCTCCATCCTCGCCTTCGCCCATCCCCAGCGCATTCGAGACGGGGGCGCGAATCCCGCGCCCCCTCGCCTACCTCCATCCTCGCCTTCGCCCATCCCCGTACCGGACCCCCCCACCGGGCCGAATCCGGCCCCAAGCAAGGCCGCGGGCGCGGTGCGAGGTGCGAAACCGCCCACCCGCGCGCGGTAGGATGGCTGATTGTTGCCTTGGCGAGGGTGGCTACTGCCCACCGTGATCGACGTGGCCGGCCAAAGTTCGCCGCCTCGCGTGGATGTGCGGATCGCCCCCCAAGCGCTTCATCCGGCGGCCAGCGTCACCTGGCCGGCCGTCATCGTCCGAACGACCTCAAGGAGCCCACCGTGGCCGATGCCACTTTGAATGCAGAAACCCGCATCGAGTTCGGAAAGGGTGCGGCTCGTCGCACCCGGCGGGCCGGGCTTGTGCCCGCCGTGATCCATGATCGCGGTGCCGATCCCGTCCACATTTCGTTGCCCGCTCACGCCACCGGATTGGCCCTTCGCCACGCGAATGCGCTGCTAGAGATCGTGCTCGGTGGCAACACGGTGTTAGCCCTGACTCGCGAGGTGCAGCGCCATCCGTTCCGCGACTACATCGAGCACGTGGACCTGCAGGCCGTCAAACTCGGCGAGAAGATCGAGGTTGAGGTTCCTGTTCACATCGACGGCGAGCCGCTGGTCGGCATCGCGATCCTCGACACCCAGAACCTGCGCGTCCAAGCGGAAGCCACCAATATCCCCGAGGCCATCGTGGTCAACGTGGATGGGCTTGGCGATGGCGAAGTGATCCGCGCCAGCCAACTCACGTTGCCGGACGGTGCCAGCCTGGTGGGCGATGACGATCACATCGTTGTCTCGATCTCCATCCCACGCGGCGAAATCGACATCGAACCTACTGAAGAGGCTGCCGCTCCCGAGAGCACAGACCCGACTGTGAGTTAACCCGCCCGCGCGGGTGCTGAGGGGGCGCGGATGGTGGGCACGGATCTGAGACTGGTTGTCGGGTTGGGCAATCCGGGGGAGAAGTACGCCGGGAACCGGCACAACCTTGGCGCGATGGTGTTGGACCGCCTGGCCGAGCGAGGCGGTTTGGCGCGTTTCACTCTCTCGCCGCGCCCGCAGGTGCTGATCGGTTCGGTGCGGCTCGGGACCGGTCCGGGTGGCGCGCCGGGTCCGCTTACCATCCTGGCTAAGCCGACCACGTATATGAACCTTTCCGGCGGTCCCGTGCGCGCGGTGGCGGCCCGGTTCGAACTGCCGCCAGACAGGATTGTCGTGGTCCACGACGATCTGGACTTGTCGTTTGGGACCGTGCGCCTGAAGATGGGGGGTGGCGAGGGCGGGCACAATGGGCTCAAAGACATTAGCCGTTCGCTCGGCACAAAGGACTACCTGCGGGTTCGTTGCGGCATCGGCCGCCCGCCGGGGCGCATGGACGCCGCGGATTACGTGCTTAGGGATTTCGCCCCCGCTCAACGTGCAGCCTTAAGCACGGAACTCGATCGCGCCGCCGATGCCGTTGAGCAGCTGATCCTGCAGGGCCTGACTGCCACTCAACTCACTGTTCATACCCGTGATCGGGAAGAAGGCGACTCGTGAGCCCCGCCGTTTCTTCAGGTGGTAACGGGAGCCTGGCGGGGTTGATTGCCCTGTTGAGCGAGGACCGGGGTTTCGCAGCGGTGCGGGACGCGGCGGAAGGCTACACCGAACTGGCGATTGACGCTCCGGCCGGTGTGCGTCCGGCGCTCGCGACCGCAGTGGCCGAGGCCCGTCAAACGGTTGTTGTCACAGCCACCGGGCGTGAGGCCGAGGAATTCGCGGCGGCGGCAACCGCCTACCTGCCAGCCGACAGGATCGCGATTCTTCCGTCCTGGGAGACCCTGCCGCACGAGCGTCTTTCTCCTCGCGCGGACACGCTTTCGCGCCGGATCGCGGTGTTCCGCCGTTTGGCCCACCCGGACGATGCCGGCCCGCACGGGCCAATCGATTTGTTGATTGTGCCGGTGCGGGCTTTCATTCAGCCTGTTGTAGCGGGGCTGGGTAACCTGGATCCGATCACCGCCCAATCCGGCAGCACTATCGACCTCGACGCCTTGGCGCAGCAGTTGATCGAGTACGCGTATATCCGCACGGACATGGTGGAACGGCGCGGCGAGTTTGCGATGCGAGGCGGTATCCTGGACATTTTCCCGCCCACAGAAACCCACCCGCTGCGTATCGACCTTTGGGGCGACGAGGTCGATGAGATTCGCTACTTTGCGGTCGCGGACCAGCGTTCTGGCGAGATCGCGACGGGTGGCCTGTGGGCGGCGCCGTGCCGCGAAATCCTGCTCACTCAGGCCGTTCGCCAGCGTGCGGCCGATCTTGCGCCCTGCCTGCCTGCCGCCCGCGAGATATTGGCAAAGCTGGCGGAGGGTATCGCTGTGGAGGGTATGGAGTCCTTGACTCCGGCCCTGGTTGACGCGATGGTACCCGTGACGGACCTCCTCGATTCTCGTGCCCTGGTCATCTTTACGGACCCGGAGCGGTTGCGGCGCCGCGCCGCCGATCTGGAGGCGACCACCGCGGAGTTCCTATCCGCCGCCTGGTCCACTTCCGCTCACGGTGGCGCCGCCCCTGTCGATTTGGATCGTGCCTCCTACCTCACTTTGGATGAGGCCCGCGCCCAGGGCGAGGCTCGCGGCCTGGTTTGTTGGACGGTCGCCTCGTTCGGTTTGCCCAGTGCGACCGCACCCGACGATGACGCCCCCGCCCCCAACCTGCTTCGCACCTTGGCAGGGGGTGATGCGGGGGAGCCGGGGGACGGCATCGTCCGCGTGGCGGTCGGGATGCGTCCGGGGGAGCGGTTTGCCGGGGATGTCCAGGCGGCGTTGCGGGTGATGCGGGACCAGGCTCGGGAGGGTTGGCGCGTGTTGCTGTTGGCTGAGGGCCACGGTCCCGCCCAACGGCTCGTGGAGCAGCTGGGGGCGGAGCAGGTGGCCGCGCGACTGGTCGACTCCCTGGCCGCCGACGTGCCGGGCGGGATGGTACTGGTGACTGTCGCCCCAGGTCAGGGCTTCGTCGCACCGGACCTGCGCTTGGCTGTGGTGACCCAAGCCGATTTGACTGGCCGCGCGGGCGCTTCGACCCGCGAGATGCGGGCCATGCCTCGCCGTCGCGTGCGCAACGCCGTGGACCCGTTGGCGCTGAAGGCCGGCGATCTCGTGGTCCACGAGGCACACGGCATCGGGCGGTTCGTGGAGTTGGTGTCGCGAACGGTGGGCACGGGCGATGCTCGGGCCACCCGCGAATACGTGGTGGTCGAATACGCCCCGTCCCGGCGCGGCCACCCCGGCGACCGCTTGTTTGTGCCCACCGACGCCCTCGATCAGTTGACCAAGTATGTGGGTGGGGAATCGCCAAACCTATCCAAGATGGGTGGGTCGGATTGGGCCAAAGCCAAGAGCCAAGCAAAACGGGCCGTACGGGAGATCGCGGGTGAATTGATCCGCCTCTATTCGGCGCGGATGAGTTCGCCTGGGTTCGCGTTTTCGCCGGACACCCCGTGGCAAGGAGAGCTTGAGGACGCCTTCGCGTACATCGAGACTCCCGACCAGTTGCAAACCATCGACGAGGTCAAGGCCGACATGGAGGCGCCTGTTCCGATGGACCGGCTGATCTGCGGCGATGTAGGTTACGGAAAGACTGAAATCGCCGTGCGGGCCGCATTCAAGGCCGTCCAGGATTCCAAGCAGACGGCGGTCCTGGTGCCGACAACGCTGTTGGTCCAGCAGCATATGGAAACGTTCACGGAGCGCTATGCGCCGTTCCCCATCACGGTAAGACCGCTCTCGCGTTTTCAAACCCGATCCGAGGCGGCCGCGACCCGCGCCGGCGTGGCGGACGGGACTGTCGACGTGGTGATCGGAACCCACGCCCTAATCACAGGCGATATTCACTTCAAGGACCTCGGTTTAGTGATCGTCGATGAAGAGCAACGTTTCGGCGTGGAACACAAAGAAACCCTTAAGGCACTGCGCACCGATGTGGATGTGCTGTCGATGAGCGCCACGCCAATTCCCCGTACCTTGGAGATGGCAGTATCGGGCATACGCGAAATGTCCACCTTGGCCACTCCACCGGAAGAGCGCCATCCCGTGCTCACCTATGTGGGCGTGTACGACAAACGCCAGATCGCCGCCGCCATACACCGCGAACTGCTCCGCGACGGCCAAGTCTTCTACGTCCACAACCGAGTCTCCTCTATTGGATCGGTGGCCGCGACATTGCGGGAGCTGGTGCCAGAGGCGCGGGTCGCAATAGCCCACGGGCGGATGCGCGAACACGAATTGGAGAAGGTGATTGTGGATTTCTGGAACAAGGAGTCGGATGTGCTGGTGTGTACCACGATCATCGAAACCGGGCTGGATATCTCAAACGCGAACACGCTGATAGTGGACCGAGCCGAACGAATGGGTTTGGCCCAATTGCACCAATTGCGCGGGCGCGTTGGCCGCGGCCGCGAACGCGCCTATGCCTACTTCCTGTATCCACCGGACCCTCCCCTCACCGAGACAGCGCACGACCGCCTGACCACCATCGCCTCCCAAAGCGAACTGGGCGCTGGGATGGCGGTGGCAATGAAAGACTTGGAGATTCGTGGAGCCGGAAACCTTTTGGGTGGAGAGCAGTCCGGTCACATCGAGGGTGTCGGGTTCGATCTGTATTTGAGGATGATCGCCGAAGCCGTCGCCGAATTCCGTGGCAGCCCAGACTCCGAGCCTGCTGAGGTCACCATCGAATTGCCCATCGACGCCCATATCCCGCACAGCTATATAGACGCGGACCGGCTGCGTCTAGAGGCCTACACTAAACTCGCCGCTGCCGTCGATGCCGCACGGTTGGTCGGTATTCGCGAGGAGCTTATCGATCGCTACGGACCTACCCCCCCGGAGGTGGAGAACCTGTTCCACGTGGCCCGCCTACGTATTCTGGCCCGCACCGCTGGGTTGACGGATATCACTGCGCAAGGGCGTTTCATCCGCTTCCACCCGGTGGAGCTGCCCGAGTCGCGTCGCCTTCGCCTCAAGCGGGTCCACCCCGGCGCTGTGATCAAGCCGGCAACTCGGACGGTGCTGGTTCCGTTGCCGCGTGAGGCCAGGCTCGGTGGCTCGGCGCTGCGCGACGCGGACGTTGTCAGCTGGGCGTCTCGGCTGATCGAGGACATCGTTCACCCCGACCCGGGAGGGGCAGAGCCGAAATGACGCTAGTCTTTGCCGTGGGACTGGGCTCCCGCGTCGCTCAGGAATTCTTCGCCGGAGGTGATCTGTGAACAGGCATCGCTTTGTGCGGCCGCGCATGGGATGCATCGCGGCCGTGGCAGTGTTTGCGCTGGTCAACGTCGCAGCGTGCGCCGCGCCGCCAGGCCAAGCGTTGAGTGTGGGCGGTTTGGCGGTGTCGGAGCGGGACTTCGAGGTCGCGCTGGACGAGTTCGGTTCGCAGGTGTTGGGCACTTCGACCACCACGGCCGCGTCCTTCGCCAGCGGCCTGATCCTGGCCGAGGTGTTCGACCAAGCCCTCGAACAGATCGGCGGCCCCGCCGTAACAGACGAAGAGGCCACGGATTTGCTGAATCGCTACCGAGAAATGGGCAACGAAAGCCGCGCGAGCCAAGGGCTTGAGCCGTTGCCCCAGGTGGAGTCTTACTCTCAGCTCGTACTCCAGGTGGTTCACGTGGACGTGATCAGCGAGCGACTCCAGATCGCCTCCGAACTAGGTGTGTCCGATCTTGACTACGATGCGCTGTTGGCGGCTTTGGGCGAACTGCTCCCAACGGTGGAGGTAAAGGTCAACCCCCGGTTTGGGCAGTGGGACCCGCAAGCGGGATCGATTGGCACCGCTAGCTTCCCGTGGTCGGTATCGGCATCGGCGCCGACATCGGGCGGTGTCTTGACCGAATGACGCACCGGCCGCCCACCGGGACCGTGGGTGAGGTCTACCGCTTGGCGGATGTGATGGACCGGCTGAGGGGCCCGAATGGCTGTCCATGGGACGGCCACCAGGACCATCGCTCTCTGGTTCAATACCTCCTCGAAGAGGCCTATGAGGTAGCGGACGCCATCGAAACCGAAGATCGCGCGGCGCTCCGCGAAGAACTCGGAGACGTGCTCCTACAGGTGGTGTTCCACGCTGCTATCGCCCGCGAAGAACCCGATCCGTTCGATTTGGACGATGTAGCTGGGGACGTGGCGGACAAACTGATTCGTCGCCATCCAGGCGTTTTCGCCCGCACTGACGGGGACGCCAACTTGACCGCTGAACAGTCATACGCCAGATGG
>JAIRXV010000123.1 GCA_031268115.1 Bifidobacteriaceae bacterium | reverse complement strand
GTGGACGTGGCGCGGGGGCTGTCCAACGCGGATGGGCAATACACGCAAGAGTCGTGGTCAACGCTTCAGGGTGCCATCGAAGATGCCCAAGACGTGTTGATCGATCCGGACGCCCTGGTGGCCGCGATTGCCGCCGCGACCGCCGCAGTCGCCGATGGCCTGGCGGGCCTAGTGTCGCCGCCGAACCACACCGTCTTGGCGTCGGTGGTGGCCATCGCGAAGGCGCAATCGAACGCCAACGGTCGTTTCACTGAGGATTCATGGACGGCGATGGGGGCGGCAGTCGCGGCCGCGGAGGAGCTACTCGGGTCGGGTGCAGCGTCTCAGGAGCTAATCGACGCGGCCGTGGACGCGGTGGTCGATGCGCTGGCCTCACTGGCCGAGGCACCGGATAAGTCGGTTCTGGCCTCGGTTTTGGCCACGGCGGATGCAAAGTCGAACGAGGACGGGTCCTTCACGCCGGACTCTTGGGAGGCATTGATGGGTGCCGTGGCCGCGGCCCAAACGGTCGCTGCGGCGCCGGAATCGACCCAGGCGGAGATCGACGCGGCGGTCGATGCCGTAGCGGCCGGTTTGGCGGGCCTCGTGGGTGCCGTACCGCAGCCTGACGAACCGACCACGCCGGACCGCCCGGACACACCGGACGTGCCGGACATGCCGGGCGCACCTGCGGCTACGGTGGCTCGCGGCGGCCTGACCTCGGTGCTGGCGACCGCCGATGGGCTAGTTCAGGACGCCTACACCCCGGAGTCGGCAGGCGTCGTCCAAGCGGCGGTGGTCAAGGCCAGGGCCGTGTTGGCCGATCCGGCCGCATCTCAAGATGAGGTCGATTCGGCGGTCTCAGAGTTGGTGAATGCGCTGACCGCCTTGCGGCCCAGGGTTGCCGGAAACTCAGATACCCCACCGGCGCCCGTGGTGACGGTCGCAAGAGTCAAGGCGGGCCAGTCGCGAATTACCCTAGTAAGGCGTAAGAGCGTGACAGTGCCGGTGGCAGTGTATTTCGCAGACAACGTGGCGTCGTATTCGGGCGCACTGGCGTGGAAATCGTCGAACCCGAAGATCGCGAAGGTGTCCCAAAATGGAAAGATCACGGCGATTCGCGCGGGTAAGGCGACAGTCACCGCAACTAGCAAGGCCGTGAGCGCGACAGGTAAGAAACTGTCGGTGAAAATCGCGGTCACGGTCGCGGCCAAACGGTCGGCAGCGAAAGTCGCCAAAGTGGACGTCAAGGCACCCAAGACTCTGACGGTGGGACAAGTCGCCTATGCGACCGGCAGCTACGTTCCAGTCAAGGCCAGCGGCGTCAAAGTCACATACAAATCCTCCAGGCCTGAGATCTTGGCGGTAGACAAGGCCGGGCGGCTGATGGCGAAGGCCAAAGGCAAGGCCGTTCTAACCGTCAAGGCCGGTCCCTCAGTCAAGAAAGTAACCGTCGCTGTCAAGTAAGTAGGACCCCTCACCTGGGTGTTTGCCAGCCAAGGGCACCCAGGTGAGGGCCGCAGCCGCAAGAACGCCGGCGCGGACCCGATGGCCACTGTCCAACTCAATGTCTATTCGAACCCCACGCTTGTCCGACTCAATGCCTATTCCAACTCAATGCCTATTCCAACTCAATGCTTAGGCCGTCCACTTGATGCAAAGGAGCACTCACATGTCACAACATCGCCAACGCCCCAGCGGGACGGGCAACGCGCTGCTGATCGCGGCTGTGGCTGCCGGGCTGGTCGCGCTGCCCACAGCGCCTGTCCTGGCGGCCGATCCTCCCACTGGCAACGTCATTCACGTGGCCATGACGGGCAGCGATACGGGTACCGGCACCGAAGCCGCGCCCTACAGGTCCGTCAACAAGGCCGCTCAAGTCGCCGAACCAGGCGATACCGTCGCCATCCACGCGGGGCTCTATCGCGAGCTGGTGGAACCCGCGCGTGGGGGCACTGACGAGGCCAGCCGCATCACGTACACCAACGCCGGCGATGGCGAAGTGGTCATCAAGGGCTCAGAAGAGATCGATACCTGGTTCCAATACAGTGGGGACGTGTGGGGCGTGACGATTCCCAACACGTTCTTTGGCGACTGGAACCCGTACTCCCAGTGTCAAAGGATTGGCGGGGGCGGGTGCCCCACGAACTGGTACTACTCCGCGGGCGATGTTTACCTTGACGAAGAGGCCTACTACCAAAAGCGGACCGTGGCCCTGGTTGAGGCTCAGGCAAACACGTGGTCGGCGACCGTGGACGGGTCGAGTACCACGATCTACGCGAATTTCGACGGTGCCAACCCGAACACCAAGATGGCCGAGATCAACGTTCGGCGCCAGATTTTCGCGCCGAGCGAGTGGGGCCTGGGCTACATCACCGTGCGCGGCCTGACTTTCAAACACTCGGCCAACACGTACTCGGACTTCCCCGATGCGGAGTTGAGGCGCCAGGCTGGCGCGGTCAGCGTCTACGGCGGCCTGAACTGGATCATCGAGCAGAACATCATCATCAATGCGCGGACCATCGCCATCGACATTGGCCTGAGCTGTGACATCTGGGCTGGCAACCGAACTGGCGGGATCGTCAAGACTCACTTCCACGATACGGACCTCTACGGTTCACACATCGTGCGCGGCAACTACATCGGGCGTGCCGGACAATCCGGTGTCGCGGGAGTATTCTCGTGGCGGTCGCAAATCAT
>JAIRXV010000114.1 GCA_031268115.1 Bifidobacteriaceae bacterium | reverse complement strand
GTTCGAACCGGCCCGAGCGACCAAGAAGAAGGTCGCGTCTGAGTCTTGGTCTTTTTCTGTCACCGTGAAGAAGACCACTTCCCATCGCGCCAAGACCCTGTCCTCGCGATACTGCCGCGCTGTGCAGCGCCTGTCCAAAGCAAAAACCGCGGCCATTGAGGGCGGTCCCAGTTCCAACCGGAGCGAGTATCGGGCGTATAACGCAGTCGCTAAGGCGGATTCGGGTGGCAAAGTCAAGCGTTATTGGCAGTTCCTGCGCGATCTGGGGCCGGGCGTGGATCTGGCGAAAGTGCCGTCATCGTCCAGTGTCTACTTGAAGTACCAGGACTTCAAACCGTCCCAAGCCCAACGGCATCAAACGAAGGCCCTGGCGCGATGTGTTGGGTGACTTTGCCCATCGGGTGGCGATGACGCCGCGACAAATAGACCGCGTATGCCCCAAGGGGCCATGGGACGTTGCGATCTTGCTCATGGGGCGGGGCAGTGTTGGGTTGACGCCGTCAAGAGTTGGAGGCCTCTTGTATAACGGCAATTAGGCGGCGATAGTGTGGATCCTCGCGGATGTCCTCGATTAGACGGACAGAGCCATCGGGGCCGGCCAGCGGTACGCACCAGTTGGGATACTCGCGGTTGGTGCCCGGGAGGTTTTCGGAGCGTTCCTCTCCAACCAGATCCGATAGCGCGACCCCGATCATAATACTGGGTGTGGCAAAGAGGAACCGGTGCAGACCCTCGATTATGGCGTCCGGCTCGGCGCGTTGTTCTTCGTTTAGCCAACCGCGGTCAACCAGGTACTGCGTCCAGACTTCCCGTTCGGCCCGAGCCCCAGCGCGAGCTTCGACTTCGGGTGTGTCGAGTAGGTCGTAGCGGACCCGCAAATCGAGGTGGGATTCGCGCAGATAGGCACCGGTCGGCGGAAGATCATGGGTGGTGAGCATGGTAAGGGCGAAACGCCGGTAGCTTTCGGGGGCTGCCGGGTGGGCGGCATCTTCTGCTTCTTCGAACCACGTCAGGGAATTGCCTGCTATGCCACGCGAGGCGAGATAGTCTAACGCCCCTGGCTCGGATAGACCTAAGTCCTCTCCTATGACTACGGCACCCGCTCGCGTTGCCTCCAACGCGAGAATACTCACCATGGCCTCGTGATCGTAACGGACGTAGGTGCCCGCGCTGGGCGGCTGACCTGCGGGAATCCACCACAGCCGGAAGAGTCCCAAAATGTGGTCTATTCTCAATCCGCCGGTCTGCGAGAGCGATGAGCGCAGCATTGAACGGTACGCAGCGTAGCCGGTTTCGGCTAGGGCGGTCGGGCTGAGGGGTGGCTGATTCCAGCGTTGGCCGCGCTGATTGAAAAAGTCCGGTGGCGCACCCACTTCGATGCCGGGCGCCAGTACGCGGGCGAGTCTCCACGCGTCGGCTCCGTCTGGGTGGACCCCCACGGCCATGTCTCCGACGATGCCGATTGCCATCCCGGCTTGGACGGCTCGCCTTTGGGCTTCGGCGAGCTGCGACGACGCAACCCATTGCAGCCAGCAATAGAACTCGATTTGCGTGCGGTGGGCTGCGGCAATGCGGTGGGCCTCGAAACAGTCGCGGGGGAGATCGGCGGGGCTCGGCAGCGCGTGCACATCGGGTTTCGGCGCATCGACCAAAAGGCACCAGAGGGCGAAGTCCTCTAGCGCCGCTCCCCGGTTGCGCCGATAGGCCGCGAACGCCGAAGCTCGCTCGGACGAGCGCGGAAGACCGAACAGCAGTTCCAAGGCCTGGCGTTTGAGATTCCAGGAACGATCGCGATCGATGACGGACGCGTCGGCATTGTCCGGCGCGAGTGCGGCCGCCCACTCGTCTATGTACTGACGCACCGGGTCCGGAGCGTCGGCGTATTCTGG
Organism: Bifidobacteriaceae bacterium; assembly: GCA_031268115.1. Taxonomy (GTDB): domain Bacteria; phylum Actinomycetota; class Actinomycetes; order Actinomycetales; family WQXJ01; genus JAIRRT01. The sequence continues at coordinate 5,831 of JAIRXV010000114.1, read as the reverse complement.
GATGTCTTGGGGGCGGATGTAGAGGGGATTGAGGAACGTGCGCGATGTCGGCAGGTAGGGCGATTCGGTGATATGCCCGGATGGCTCCGCGGCGTGCAGGGGGTTCACTAGAAGGAAATCGGCCCCATCTTGGGCGAGGGTGTCGGCCAAGGTCGCCAGATCGGCGAAATCGCCGACACCCCAGGAGCGGCGCGAGCGAGCCGCGTAGAGCTGGGCCATAACGCCCCAGTGAGAGTCTTCGGTCAAAGCGGAGGGCCATTGGAGCCGGTCCGGAGCGACAACCAAGACCGCGTTAGTGTCGAGGATCGCACCCTGTCCGGAGGTTAGCGTGAGATGGAGTGTGTGCCAGCCGAGAGGCAGGTTGTCTGGCAGGGTGAGAGTCACGCTGTGGTGAGTCGCGCTGTGGTGAGTCGCGCTGGGGTGAGTGGCGCCATCGTCCTCGAATTCGGGCCCCAATTCCAATGGGCCGAGGTCGATCCGCCCACCTTGCGTCTTGAGGGCAGGATCGGCACCCAGGACGATGGCGGCACTCGCCCGATGTCGGTCGGGGACGTTGATAGGTATTGAGGCCGGGTCGGCTTGGCGCACTACGACAGTGGGAGGCAAGGGGCGCGTGAACGAGGCTTGAAGGTGGGCGTCAAGGGACGCGTTGACCTGTGCGTCTGTTTCTGCCGGCACGCCCAGAGCGGCAAGAACCGCACGCAGCGTGGATTCGGGGACGCGGGTCGGCGTGCCGCGCCAATCGACGTAGTCGGTTGTGACCCCATGGGCGCAGGCCAAGGCGAGCAGCGATGCGCCTTTCGCGGTCGATTCGTTCACCGATGCACCATCTCCGTTTCCTGCGTCAGGGGTTGCGCTCCGCGCGGAGTAGAGATAGGTTACCACCTGCAAACGTTCCCGGGAACGTTGCCGACGCGTTCCGGATCTCGTCTCGGCGATCTGAACGCGTACGCGAATTGGTGGTCGAGTTCATTCGACAAGACGTAAAAGGCCAGGCCCGAAAGGGGTGTGGCCCGAGGGCCTAGCGGATCGGCTTACCAAGATGGACCCCCGGGGCGGACACTATGCTTGGCAGCGGCTGGTGTCTGAGGCGGGCTTGGTTCGGGCAGGGGCTGTCCGAACCAAGCCCGCGCCGGCGGATGCGCGCCGAAAGCCAGCCAACCGCTTTTGGTCGTTCACAGGGGAAAACCGGGGAAGGAGCGGTCGTGGTCACGATTCGCGACATCGCGCGTGAGGCTGAGTGCTCGGTCTCCACCGTGTCGCGGGCGCTGTCGGGTCATCAGGACGTCTCTGCGGACACGCGGGCGCGCGTACTGACCGTGGTGGAGAAATACAACTATGTGCAAAACCGATTCGCGCAGGGTTTGAAGCAGACGCGATCCAGCACCATCGGAGTAGTGGTCAAGGGCCGCGAGAACTATATGTTTGCGGCGATTCTCGAAATGATTCAGGCCGGTCTGAGCGACGCAGGGCTCTTGGCCGCGGTGGAGTATGTGGGCGCCGTGGACGACGAGGTGAGCGCGGGTGTGCAGATGTCCCACCGGTTGCGGCCAGCTGGCCTGGTCTTCCTTGGCGGTGAGGCGCGCCGGTTCGACGCTGGCTTCGATCGAATTGGGCTACCGACCGTGGTCCTGACCGATTCGGTCGCCGAAGTCGCACGCCCGGGTCTATCCAGCGCCTTCACCGACGACGCGGCTGGAGCTGCCAGCGCGGTTTCCTATCTGGTTGAGCGTGGACATCGCCGCATCGGGGTGGTGGCGGGCCCTGTCGAGCTGTCCGATGCCTCGCGGCTTCGCCTGGAGGGGTGCCTGCAAGCGTTCCACGCCCAAGGCATCGACTTCGATCGGGAACGCGACATGGTTCGTTCCCTTTACGCGATGCCGGATAGCTACAAGGCCACCCGCACACTAGTTGGGCGCCGCTCGGACCTGACCGCGATCTTCTGCATGAGCGACAGGATGGCAATGGGTTGCGTGCGGGCCCTGCAGGACATGTCCTTGTCCGTGCCGCGCGACGTTTCGGTGATGGGTTACGACGGCATCGACCTGACGGCGTACTTTCTTCCTCGCATTGCGACAATCCGTCAGGATCAGCGCCAGCTTGCGGCGACAGGGGTTGCGCTTATGGTGCGCCACCTGGGGGGCGACCTGACTCCGGCGCATGTGCGCGTTCCCTTCACGCTGGTGGAGGGTGAGTCCGTGGCGTCCCCGGCCCGGGCGTGAGACGGTGAGTCCCGGGCCGGCATATGCGAGCAGTGAAGGTGAACGAATTGCTCCACGGCTACGTGGGCAGGGCATGAACTAGGTTGAGGACCTGAATGACAATGATGGCGGCGCCCGCCGCAACTGACGCCACGTAGAGGCCCCAGCTTGCCATGACCTGATAGCGGGGAGGGACCAGACCGAAAGCCTTGGCGCCCCGGGAGCGCAGGCGCCACAAGCTCAACGTCGGGAAGAGAATCGTCATGATACAAGCGAAAATCGCGGAGACAGAGAGCATGACAACAAACCCGTTCGGGTAGACGGTGGCGACGGCCAAAGGGGGAACGAAGCAGAGCAACGACACGATGGCGCGGCGCTTCACGGAACTCCAGTTCTTGGGCATAGAGGCCCGCAGGATGTCGGAAAGCGACAGCGAAAGCGCCAAGTACGAGGTGATGAGCACAACCGATGAGAACACCGCCACGAGCTCTGGCACAGTGGCGGAGCGAACGGTGGCGGCGACCTGGCTGAGGAAGGGCCCGACAGAGCCGCCCTGTTGCTGGACGGTTTGGAACGAATGGGCACCTGTGCGTGGCAGAGCGCCGAGCGAGACGAAGATCCAGCCCAAGTAAGCGGCCAGGGGGATGAGCCCTCCCACGATGAAGATCCCCCTGAGCCCACGGGGGTTGGCGGGTCCGACATAGTTGACGACAGTGGGGATCGTGGTGTGGAACCCAAACGCTGTCATCAGGACGGGTAGGGCGGTCCAGATGAACACCCACTGCCCCGAGCGTTCGCCGAGGTAGGCGAAGTGGATTGAGGGCTCGATCGTGACCACGAGAGCGATCAGAATGAGAAGGTTGATCGCGAAGAAGACCCGGTTGGCGTGGTCCGCCGCCTTCGCCCCAGCAGTCACCACCGTGGCGATAACCGCGGTGTAGACCACGGCCACGAGCCACGGCGGAACATGGACGCCGAACAGAGACGTCAGATCGTGCTGGTAGGTGCTGCTGGCGCCGGAAATGTAGGAAGCCGAAAGCGTGAACAGAAGGAGCATGGTGACGATGTTGATGACAAGCGCACCCTTACGACCGAATAGGACGCGGGCAATATCTTGAAACTCCGAGCCGTTGGGGAACGCCAGGCAGACTTCTAGCATCATCAGGCCGGTGTAAGTGAGTAAAGCCCACAAGATAATGCACGCACCAGCCGCGAACTCGAACCCCATATCGGCCGAAACGATGGGCATGGCCAAGATACCCGCGCCGAGTTGGGTGCCAGCGAGCAGGAAAGTCGCGCCGAAGGCTTTACCGAACGGAATCCGCCCTGGCTTGGGGTCGGCGCGCGAAAGGCCCACCGCAGTCATGGCGCCGTTGTGGTAGAAGTCCCGGTCCCGGCCAGCAGGTCTTCCTCGACAATCTGGGTCAGATACCCCTGCCAGGTTCCCATCAAATCGTCCCAATAGCGCTGCAACCGATCGGAGTCCTTCAACACGACGGTCATCACGGTCGAACACAGCAGGGTGATCGAATGGACGCGATCCCACTCGTCACCCGAAAGGCCGCGCTGCTGGACCAACGGCCGAGGAGCATCGCCGTATCCGTCGTAGGTCAAGGCCGTTTGGGACGTGTTGAACGGATGATCATAGGTGCGTCCCTTGAAATATGAGCTCAACTCGTACATGCGCTCATTCAGGCGGTTGTGCGAGTCGAGGCTGGCATCGCCTGCTTCGAGGAAAGAGAAGTCAACGATGTTCAAGTCGGGGTCCATGAAGGGACGGACGGAGAAGCGCCTTCCGCCAACTTCGAAATCGGGTGCTGTCGCGAGTTGACGGTAGAACCATCCGGCGGCTCCGAGGCTCCGGCCCAAGATCTGCCCGTAGCCCGCGATATTCAACGGGGCCACTTGGTGGGCCGCCCAAACAGCAGAGGCCGCGGCTCCGGCCTTCGAGCCCTCTAGGATCGCGTTGCCCAGCTGAATCTTGCCCGACAGATCTGGTTCGATTGAAAGATCCTCGGCTAGATATGCGGCCTCGTAGGAGATGAGATCGAGGATGCGGCGATCCTTCATGCACACGCCACCGGCAGGGTAGGGCACGTAGCCCATCTTGTGCGGATCGCAAGTGATCGAATCGACCTGCCCGAGCGCCCGGTAGGCGTCGTAGACCTCGCGCTTAGGCCAGACGGTCCCAGCTACAGGGAACACCCCAAGGCCTTGGTAGCGCGAATCGAGCAGGTCATACGGGACGTACTGGCCGTCATCGTCCACTAAGGCGGCGGCGATATAGCCCCCGAAGGCCGCGTCCGCGTGGATATAGAAGGATTGGCCGCGTTCCGCCTCCATCCTTTGGCGCAAGGCCACGATCTCAGCCAAGGGATCCACCGCGCCTTCCTCGGTGGAACCGATCACGGCGATAACGGCGAGGATGGGAGTCTGGGCGTCCATTAAGTCGGTGACAGTTTGCGTTAGGGCGTCTATCTCCATACGGCACTGATGATCGACGGGAATGGGCACGATGTTCGCCTGACCTATGCCAAGAACGTCTGCGGCCTTCTCCCACGAATAGTGTTTGGAGACTGGCAGGAGTAGCTTGCCTATCTCGTCTGGATCGGCACCAACCCCGCGGGCCGAAAGATCCCTTACTTCGGTGAAAATGCCCCGACCCTTTAGCGTGTCCGTGAGGTCGAGGAGTCTGGCGGCAGGCATCATCCGGCGGGCGTAGTCGCTTAGGCCCTGGACGAGATCTTGAGCATTCGGATGAGCGGCTATAGCCGCGGGCATGGTGGCGAGATTGCGTGCCACCCACATGCCCTCATAGTTGGCGACGTGGCCACCGGAAGTGAGGTGCCCCCAAGAGCGCCGAGTGTCGTAGCCGAATAGACGGCAGAGGTCCTGACCGGCTTCAAGCTCGAACTGTGTGGTGGCGGGAGAGGCCTCGTGAGCGACATTGTTGGGGTTGTACAGCATGGTCATCAGGTAGGCGACGTTGGCGACCATCAAAGTGTCGGCGTCCATGTGCCCCAGATAGCGCGGCGAGAACCAGGGCACGGATTGGTCGCGTAGGGTGGCGGAGAGCTTGCGCAACACCTCTTGAGTACCCGCAAGGGTAGCCGTGAAGTCTGGTTGAGCTGCCTCATTCGGGTCTACTTCCGGCGAATCTTGAGGGAAGTAATCGCGTCGCCAAAACAGGTGGGCATCGACGGCAGCGGCCATCATGTCTTTGTAAAAGTCGCGGTTCTCGGCCTTCGGCCCGAGGAACAGGGCATCGACATTGAGCGGCGGGTTCGGTTGGGTCATCGGTCAGGACCTTCCAGTCGGTTGCGTGGGCGCGGCGTGGGGGACCCGCAACCCACTGTCGCCGCGCCGCGGTCCTGCGATGGCGCCCCTACGGTTTGGTCCCATACCCTGGACCGCGGCGCGGCGTTAGCCGACTGGCGAGCGGTGGAGCGCCAAGGGGACTGGATGCCGCCTAGGTCGGTGGTGAAATACCACCGACCTAGATGTTAGCTGCCGCGTTTCGGCAGGTCAGAGCTATGCTCTTCCCCGCTGACGCGGTCGGACGCCGGCTATTCACCGGCGCCCTAGGAGACTGTCGGACAAAGCCGAAATCGGGCATTTCCCCGAGACATC
>JAIRXV010000075.1 GCA_031268115.1 Bifidobacteriaceae bacterium | reverse complement strand
TAATAGTTGTAGTACCGGTTCATCGTCCATTCGATGGCCTCGGTCATGGTGGACTCCGGCGGCAAGTACTTGAGGGTCTCTTCCAGCATCCACTTGACCTTGTCCCTATCGGACTCGCCCGGCATGATCTGGTCCACGACCGTCGCTAGGGAGTACATGATCACTTCAAACTGCCCAGCGTGGACGGCGTAGCTTCCGGCCACGGTGCGGATGGGCAGCTCGGCGATGTCCAGAGCCACGTCTGGGCGGCCAGGCGCGAAGGTCCCGAAGAACTCGACCACGAGATTGACGTCGATCCAGTGGCGCCACAGGTTCGCAAACGAGTGCGAGATGGCCGGTGGCCGGGCGCCATGCTCCATGAGGAACTCGGCCTGGGAGTCCGAATACCAGATGTACCGGCGTATGGCCGTGGTCCACATGTGGGCGATCTCATCGGCACTCAGCTTGATGTTCTGGGTGTTCTCCGCGATCTCCCACAGATAGGAGTATTCGATGTCGGTATCGTCGTCGCTGCCCCACGGGAATGTCACGTTGATGGCGTAGTTCAAGGGGCCGGTGCCGTTTCGCTCGACCAGGCCTCCGGAGGCGTTGTAGTTGTTCATTCCCGATGTCGAGGTGGCCGGGTACCAGTTGTTGGCCTCGGTGTAGAACGGCGGGGCAGAGCGCTTGAGTTCGGTACGCAGGCCGGTCCAGTTGGCGATGGATTCGGCTTGCCACATGGCGAATAGCTTGTCTTGATACTCCGCGCTGGTGAGGGTCACCGTGGCGGGCGGATCGGCACTGGCCGTAGTGGAAAACCCCACTGCGGCAGTGGCGGGCAGTGCCACAATCGCAAGTGCGGCGCAGACCCTTCTCATAATTCGGTTGCTAGGCAATTCCTTTGCCTTCCTTTCACGAGTGTGTGGTGCGGCTTCCCGCCGCGAGAGTGGAGCTGGCGCGGCCGCGTCAGCCGGGGTGCGCTCCGTCACTGTCCCGGTCCGCGGCCTGCCGCTACTTGACGGTGACGCTCACCTTCTTGGTCTTCGCTCCCGCCTTGACGGTGATTGTCGCTGTACCCGGCGTCAGCGCCTTCAGGCGCCCGGACTTGTCCACCGCGACCACGGCCGACGCCGAGGACGTGTAGGTCACCAGAGATCTGACGGCCGTGGCCGGTTTGACCGTGGGCTCGGCGTAGGCCACATCGCCGACTTTGAGCGTGGTGGGGACACCCGAAACGGCGACCGACTTGACCTTGACAGCGTTCTTCTTCGCCACGACCGTGACGTTGAGGGTGGCCCGATCCGAGCCCGCCTTGACCGTAATGACCGCATTTCCTGCGCCGACCGCCTTGATGACGCCCTTGGTGCTGACCGTGGCAACCTTCTTCGCGGACGACCCGTAGGTCACCTTGAGCGCCTTACTGTCGGCCGAGTAGGCCGAGACTGGAATGGTCGCCTTCTGACCCTTGGCAAGGCGCACGGACGCTTGGGCGAGCTTGATGCGTGGGCCTTGGACCGTGGTGACACCGCTGCTACCGGGTGGCTCAACGCTGCTCCCCTCCGGAACGATGGACGGGGCCGTCGGCTGGTCGACCACCACTACTGGCGGGCCGGGTACCTGGACGCTTTGGGCTTCGCGGCTAGGAGGCTCGGCCCGCAGGTGAGTCCCGGCGAGGGACAGAGCGGCCGCGGCTTCCCGCAGGGCGGTGGCAGTCGCGTCCGGGTCGTTGAGCGCTGCTCCCGCAGCGGTGATCGCAAGTTGCAGCCCAGCCCAAGAGGCTGCGGTCAGACCTTCTCGTGGAACGGCCTTGGCGGCGCCAACCACCCGTTCGAGGGCCTCGCGGGCCGACGCAATGAGCGGGTCGGGCAGCGGGACAAGGTTCGCGATGGCGGCACCGATGGCCGAAGCAGCGGAACCGGCGGCATCCTGCGTTATCGAGGCAGGATCGGCGGCGGCCTGGGCGAGCAGTCCGTTGGCCTGTGCGACGGCATCGGCCAACGTCTGCCATGTCTCGGCGGTGTAGTTGACGCTTTGCAGCCAACTTGCCCCTTCGACGGACTGCAACAGCGTCGACAAGTCGAGGGCCGGGCTGGAAAGCTCCGGATAGGTGGGCTCGGCATCGGCGGCGTTGATCAGTGTGTCGATCTCCGCGATGTTGACATGGTCGCCGTAGGGATGGAACGTCACGCGGATCGCCTTGACGGTCCGCGGGGAATCGAACACGAAATCAGCCTGCTGGAAGGGCTGAGAAGGGCTGAAAGGCTCAGACCACGCGCCAGCCGTCTCTACGAAGTTTCCGTCACCGGGATCCACCTCGACGATGGCGTCCCTCACGGCGCCGCCCTTGATGTCGGTATCTCCGGTGTACCAGCGCACGCCCCACGCGTTAGTCAGCGCGACGCCGTGGTCGATGGTCACCCAAGCGTTCGATGCCCCGCCGCCCACAAAGAACGAACCCACGGGGGTCGGTGCGGTCGCGCCAGAGGCGGTCGATGCGGTCTCGTTGACACCGCTCTCGTCGCCCTCGAGCCCGTCGGCCACCACATCGAGGGTGGCGCTCGGGCGAGGGTTGGGCCGGTAATAGTTGGCGCTAGTGACAATCGGGCGCCAATCGGTCAGAGCCTTTGCCGTATAAAGCGAGGTGCTTCCCGTGAGATTGGACGTCACCGTGGGCGGGGTGCCAGCGGTCCTGGCCTGGGCGTTGGCTGAGGTCCAATAGATTCCGTAGTCCGGGTTCACCGAGGCGATCGTCCTCGGCTGCGAATCCGCGGGTGGATCGGCAAGCGCGATGGTGAATGCATCCTCAGACACGGTTCCCCCGCCAGCGATCGTGGTCTGCTCGATGAGAGGTACGGAGCGGGCCGCGATTCCCGGGAAGCTGTCGGTCGCGTTGGCGTCCGCGGGCAGGTAATCCGGTACGTTCTGCATGTTGTTCACCTTGTAGAGGGTGGAGAACTGGCCGCCTATCCCGGCCTCGACGAACTCGGCCTGGAGCGCCTCAGTTCCCAACATGAGGCCGAACTGTCCGGCCAGCGTCCGCGAGAAGTCATCGGGGAACAGATACAGGTTGGTGGTGGTGACCGCCTTGAGTGCGGTCCACGTATCTGAGAAGTCGCCAGCACCCACGAGTAGGGCGATTGCGTGCGAAGCCGTCAGTTCAATGGTGGAACGCTCGTCCCGCAAGTGCCCTCCCGCGGGCGGAGTGCCGGTGTTGGGGAAGTAGGTGCGCCACTCGGTCTTGATTTGGGTCGCGGTCCAATCGGGATTGGCTTGGAAGATTTCGATCGCCTTGGCGACACCTGTCCTGATGATGCCTTCAGCCGGGAGGTACTTCAGGGTCGTGGTCAGCAACCAGTTGACCCTGTCCGCACCGGAGGTCAGCGTCTCGGGGATCGCGGGGGTGAGCGAGTAGAGAAGGACCTCGAATTGGCCAGCCGAGGCGCCATAGCCGCCGCCCGTAGTCCGGATCGGCAATTGGGCGATGTCGAGGGCCACGTCCGGACGTCCTGGGGCGAGCGCGCCGAGGGATTCGACTGTGATGAGGGGGTCGACAACTGCGCGATACGGGTTGACCGATGCGGCCGATGTGTTCGGCGGGACAGCACCGGCCTCCATCAGCAGATCTGCGGCCTTGGTGGAGAACCACACCTCGCTGGCGGCGTTGACGTGGGAGTTGAAGGCCTTGGCGATGTCCTTGCCCGTCAGCTTCACCGTGCCTGCTTCTTCAGTCATAGCGAGCAGGTAGAGGTATTCGACAGTGAGGTTGACGTTGGCCGCCTGGATCCCCGCGACAGAGCCGCTGGTCTTGGCAGCTCCAGCAACATTCTGGGCGACCCACATCGCAGTGAGTTTGTCTTGGTAGTCGGATTTATCCAGGACGAGGGTGGGTGGATCCGCGGCCGCCGCGCTCCAGACCGCCCCACCCCCTGCGATTCCCGCGGACAGCGCGGCCGCCGCGATGCCGGCCACTGTCCTTCTCCAATTCGGTCGTGACAGCAACATTGCTGCTCCTTTCTTGCATCGTGCGGACGGCATTGGGCCTGTCCGCTGGGTATGCGATGGACGGCTCACCACCAGGTCCGCGGTGGTAAGAGGCCCGGTTTGACTCGTGGACGGGAGGAAGGGACGGCCCTGGTCTGCGAACCGAACGACTCCGTTGAGGGGCTGCCTGCCACCTTCGCACCAGGCGAAAACTGCCCCCACAGTGGCTGCGGGAGCGGCGTCTCGAGGGCTAGCGCACCTGTGCTTCATTGCGCTGTCCAGCGATGGCGCAATTCATGGGCAGGGCGTACGGGAACTAGGCGCGCTGGAACTAGATGCGCTGGAACTCCATGCGCCCACAGCCGCGAGACAATTCGTGTTGATTTTGTCATGGCTTCTTCCACCTGCTGTTCCATTGTGATGTTGGCTCGTTGACGATTCGTGTTGAGTCCAGTGGAACCCTCAACCGGTTAACTCATGGGCGGGTCCGTACCCCACCGTCCAACACGGGCACCGGACTGCCAACCCTCTGGTCGCCACGCACAGGAGCTTCATCGGCCCTGGAGTTCTTCTTGGTCAGAAAGTAGCTCGCGCAAGCGGGCGACCTAGCCGTCAGGTTGGCGGCGTCCGTCTGCTTGGCTGCCATAGCCTCTCTCGGTTCAACTCGTGTTGATCTTGATACTGCACGATAGTAGGCCTGCCCAGACGGACAGCGCAAGTCTCCGACTGGCCTGATGTGAGGCCGTACGGCGTTGGTGGGCAGGGCTCAGCAGGCACCAGATTGCGGTCGCCAAAGTGCCGCGCAGGGCCGGCTTCGATCACGCCCACAGCGGTCCGGCCGCCCGGTCCATGGTGTTCTGCCCGTGTGACATGCGCCTGGCTCAGGATGCCCCGGCCGAATGTGTTTGGTGTTCGTCCGGCCAGGGGCGCCACACGATCCCCGGCGGGTTGTGCCGAATGGTGGTGAGCGGCGCGCACCTGTCGAGGGCGAGGAGAACGGTGGGCGAGTGTCAGTTGGTGGCCGCGGCCCGCCTTGGCGTGGCGAGCGGGCGTCGGCGTGTGAATCGACTGGTGGGACATTGGCGGCGATTCGCCACCGCCGCCGGGCAATGTCCCAGGTGGGACGGCGGCGCGGATTCCCCACCGCCATCAGTCCGGCCACAACGCCGCGGGGAACGCCGCCGAATGCGCGAGGCTGCTGGCTGCCGGGGATTCGGCGGACGCTTGTTGGCGGTTCGGGATCGTGCAGACCCTTGACGACTACAACTCGACGTTGAGACGCGGCGGTCCAGGGTTGGCTGCCCAGGTGTTCGCGGACGGGCCCGCGCCTACCGGCTCGGCGCGGTTGGACGCGGCGTTCGCGGCTCTGGCCGATCGTCTAGCCATCCGTGACGGTTGGGCGGTGCCCGCTTGGGTAGACGATCCGAAACGGCAAGCGGACGGCTGGTACCCGGACGTGCCCGCGATCTTCAAGAATGAAGCGGACCTGGAGAGCCCCCCGGCGTTTAGGCGGCGCGGGATTTGGATCACATCCCGGTCGTTGGACCGGGCATGATGGGCGGGAACCGCGGTAGCGGCGGTCGTGTCTTGGACGCCGCACGCGGTTTGGAGCCTGACTGGTTGAACGACGCCGCGAAGGGGTTCATGCCCGGATGCGAAGAGAGTCCGGCGGGAGTGTTCGAGTCACCGATCCGTTGGCAGTCGGGTGTTGGCGCAAACACCGATCCGTTGGCCCACGCCAGTAGTGGATGGTCGCCACGGACACGCCAATGACCTGGGCCAGGTCGCAGATGCCGATCATAGGGTCTAAGCCCCGCCTGGACTGTCCAGCATGGGTTTGGCTCATGCGGGGGTGGTGCGCCCCGCCTCCCCATCCGCAGGGGCCTCCCCGCATCCGCGGCCAACCGCACAGGACGACCGGGGACGGCCGGGGCCCCGGCGGCCCCGGCACGGTGCGCCAGAACTCAAAATGCTGGGTTTCTGCGGGACTTGGCACTAGCTCTTGGGATCTGACGGTCACCCAGCCTGCGCCGAGTTGGGGGTCATGGTCGCGGTCAGTGAGGATTACCGGCCGGGACCCCCAATTCGGCGGTGCGGAGCGGAACCGCAGGACGGGGTTCGCGAACCCTGAAGAGGGAGCCGATGTGTTGCGTGAGAACGAGGCTGCGATGCCTGGCATGAAGCGCCAGCTCTGTAACCATGCATAGAGAGCTGAGGGTGCAGATCCAGGTCGCCCCCATCAAAGGGATCCCGCGCCAGCTCTGTAACCATGCATAGAGAGCTGAGGGAGCCTCTCCCGCCTTGAAAACCCTTCCGGCCGTCCCTCGGTGGTGGTCCCAGGGATCCCGGGCTCGCTGGAGAATGATGGTCGAGTGATTGGGGCGCACTGCCCGGAAGGGATGGAGGGGTTGAGGTGGAACAGTTACCTATGCGGGCGATTGGAGCGTTGGCCGCCGCCTCGACGTTGGCCGCTGCCTCGGCACTGGGCGTGGCTGGCGCACAGGGGAGCGAAACAAGCGCTGGGCGAGGGTGGGGAGATGAGGCGGGGGCCGGCATCGTCCGCAGCGAAGCTCTCGGCCGTCCCCTTCAAGGCTGGGTTATTGCCCTCGACCCGGGCCACAGCGGCGGCAACACCGCGAGGCTTGGGCGGTCCGTGCCGGATGGGCGCGGGGGGAGCAAGGCGTGCAACACATCCGGCACCGCGACCGCCGAGGGTTACGCGGAACATAGTTTCAATTTCGATGTCGCTCGGCGCACCGCGAAACTCTTGCGGGCCAAGGGCGCGGTGGTTAAGCTGACTCGTTCCGATGATCGGGCCCCCGGACCGTGCGTGGATAGGCGCGGGACATTTGCGCAGCGTGCGCACGCGGACGCAATGGTGTCGATCCACGGGGACGGTTCTATCGACACTTCCCTGCGCGGTTACCATGCGATCGTCTCGTCTCCGCCGTTGAACGAAGCGCAGGGAGCGCCTTCGGTTGCGCTCGCTAAGGCGATCATGCGGGAACTCGCCGGCCTTGGATTTGTGCGCAATCCCAACTATGCCGGTGGGCTTTCGAAACGCGCCGATATCGCGGGAGTCAACTTGACCGAACGCCCCACCGTAATGATGGAGCTCGGAGAGATGCGCAACCCTGCGGAAGCCGGAACCATGTCCAGTTCCAGAGGTCGGCAGAGATACGCCCAGGCGATAGCGCGCGGCATCGTCGCGTGGGCAGCCGGCCAGAAGCCTGGCACATGGGACGATGTCGGAAAGGACCGCAAGGCATGATTCGCGGTTTTTTCCACCGGGCCGGAGTGGTTGCGCGGCGCCGAGCCGAACAGGGCTGGAACCGCGTGCGCGAGGCGGCCCTACCCGTGACCGAGGCCGCTATTGCGGCGTGCGCCGCCTGGGAATTCGCCCGCCTCGTATTGCAACACCCGGCGCCGTTCTTTGCGCCCGTCGCGGCGTGGGTGTGCCTGGGTTTCTCGCGGGACCGTGACGTGCGGTTGGTCGGTGAACTCGCAATTGGGGTGTCGCTCGGTGTGGCCTTCGGGGATTTAGCGGTGATGTTGTTTGGGCATGGACCGGTTCAATTGGGGGCGATCCTG
>JAIRXV010000350.1 GCA_031268115.1 Bifidobacteriaceae bacterium | reverse complement strand
CCCCAGCCGTCGCTGAATCCAAACGAGGCGGCCGGGCGTGGGCGGCGCGCCATCGTCGCCGGACTAAGACCACTCCCGGCGCATAAGGAACAATGTGCCGGTGAGCGAATCGAATCGAGACATCCCGGGGTGGGACGAGGCCTTGCGGGCCGGACTGGACGCATATGAGTTGGACCAGGATGATCGCACCCTCCTCGACCCTGGGCGAGCGGTGCCAAGCGGACTGGCATCCCTGCCGAATCGGGGTTCGGTGGCGGTGGTGGGACGCCCCAATGTCGGCAAGTCCACCCTGGTCAACCGGATTGTCGGGCGTCGCGAAGCCGTAGTTCTGGACACCCCCGGGGTGACTCGCGACCGCGTGTCCTACCCCGCCGAATGGTCCGGACATGCGTTCACGGTGGTAGACACCGGCGGATGGGACGTGGATGTGGCCGGGATGGCGGCCAGGGTGGCGGAGCAAGCCGAAATCGCCATCGGCCTGGCCGATGCGGTGATCCTGGTGGTGGACGCCACCGTTGGCATCACCGACACGGACCAACAAGTGGTCCGCCTGCTGCGCCGCTCCGGCAAACCGGTGGTGCTGGCCGCCAACAAAGTCGATGGCGCCTCCACCGAGCCGGACGCGGCCGCGCTGTGGTCGCTCGGACTGGGTGAGCCGTGGACGGTTTCGGCGCTGCACGGGCGCGGCACGGGAGACCTCCTCGACGCGGTGGTGGCGATACTGCCGGAGGGGGGAACGGCATCGTCCACCGACGATGGCGTCAGGCGAGTGGCGTTGGTGGGACGACCGAACGTAGGCAAATCGTCCCTCCTCAACCAGCTCGCGCGCTCCGACCGGGCGGTCGTGGACCCCGTGGCGGGAACCACAAGGGACCCCGTGGACGAGGACATTGTGCTCGATGGGCGCGTCTGGCGGTTCGTGGACACGGCCGGCATCCGGCGGCGGATCCACCAAGCGACCGGTGCGGACTATTACGCTTCCCTCCGAACTCAGGCCGCGATCGAACGCAGCGAGGTAGCGGTAGTTCTAGTGGACGCCTCGCAGGCGCTCGCGGAACAGGATGTCCGCGTGCTGCAAATGGCCGTCGATGCCGGGCGGGCCACAATCCTGGCCCTCAACAAATGGGACCTCATGGACCCCGAAAGGCGCTTCTATCTGGAACGCGAACTCGAAGAGGAGCTGGTGCAACTGCGTTGGATCCCTCGGGTCAACATCTCTGCCCTGACCGGGCGGCGCGTGGACCGGCTGGCTGGAGCACTAGATGTCGCATTGCAAAACTGGGACCGACGCATTCCAACCGGCCAACTCAACGCGTTCTTGGGTGAGTTGGTCTCCGCTCATCCGCACCCAGTGCGCGGCGGCAAGCAACCGCGCATCCTCTTCGCCACTCAGGCGTCCGCCAGGCCGCCTCACTTTGTGCTCTTTGCGTCGGGCTTCCTCGACCCGGGGTATCGCCGGTTCGTTGAGCGCCGCTTGCGCGAGACGTTCGATTTCGAGGGCACGCCCGTCGGTATTTCCGTACGCGTCCGCGAACGGCGCAAACGCGCCAACTAACGTCGCGGCGGCGGTGGTGTTTCCCAAGTCGAACGGCAACGAAGGCGCCCACCGCCGGTGAGCGGTAGCAGTCAGTCGCTGAGCGGTCAGTCGCTGAGCCAAAGTGTCGTGTGAGCGGGGATCTCGTGTTTCGGGCCGAGGGGACCGCTGGCCATCATAAGGCGCCCGGCTGGTCGGGGTTTGGCCCCAGCCGCGAAGTTCGTGACGCACCGCCAAGCATCGGATCGGCGGAAATGCAAGACATCGGCCGGAGCGTCGATCCAAGTCAACTCCTCGGTGTCCCTTAGCCGGCGGCGCAAGGCCAAGGCCTGGCGGTAGATCTCCAACGTGGAACCCGGCCTGCCGGCCTCTGCCTCAACCGAGAACTGTCCGTACCACGGGGGCTGAGGCAGGTGTGCGCCATCGTCCCCAAAGCCGAAGGACGTGCCGGTGCGTTTCCACGGCAGCGGTACCCGAGCGCCATCCCGGCCTACCTCGCGCCCACCCGAACGGAAGAAGGCCGGGTCTTGACGGGCCGAGTCGGGCAGATCGGCCACCTCGGGCAACCCGAGTTCCTCGCCCTGGTAAAGGTAAGCGGAACCGGGCAACGCCAACACGAACAGGGTCGCGGCCCGGGCGCGGGCCAGACCGGTACGCCGGTCCTCAGGAGGCTCGATGCCGTTGGAGCGCAGCCAGGCTTGGCCCAATTCCTGGGCGGCGCTGGGGTCCCGTAACTGAGGCAAACCGAAACGCGTTCGGTGACGAATCACGTCGTGGTTCGACAGGACCCACGTCGAGGTAGACCCGGTCAGGGCAGCTTGAGCGAGGTTTCGGGCAACGATGGCGCGGTAGTCCGCTGCCTCAAAGGGCGCCCGCAACAGGTCGAAGTTGAAAGCCTGTCCTAGGCCCGCGGGCGTGGCATAGCGGGCGCGGCGCGCCGGATCGTCCACCCAAACCTCCCCCACGGCGGCGCGCGGCGGATCGTAGGAGTCGAAGACCTCGCGCCACTCGGCATAAATACTGTGAACTTCGTCACGGTCCCACAAAGGGTGGGTGGGGCCGGGACCGATCTCGTCGATCTCGGCCTGCGATGGCAGCGGATCGGCCGACAGATCCTTAGCTAAACCATGCGCCACGTCGATCCGGAATCCGTCCACGCCGCGGTCCGCCCAGAACCTCAAGGTTTGGAGAAAATCCTGCCTGACCTCGGGGTTGTCCCAGTTCAGATCCGGTTGCTCTTTCGCGTAGAAGTGGAGGTAGAACTGGCCGGCACCCACCGGCTCCCACGCGGAACCGCCGAAAATGGAGTCCCAGTCGCTAGGAGGCTCCGCACCTCCCGGCCCTCGGCCCGTGCGGAAGTGGTACCGGGCCCGGGCTTTCGATCCGGGACCCGCCGCCAACGCTTCCTGGAACCACGGGTGCGACGAACCGGTGTGGTTCGGCACCACATCGACAACCACCCGCAGGCCCACTTCGTGGATTGCCGCGACCATCGCGTCGAAGTCCACCAACGTCCCGATTCGCGGATCCACGTTCCGGTAATCGTCCACGTCATAGCCGCCATCGGCCAGCTTCGAAGGGTAGAACGGCGACAGCCACACGGCATCGACACCGAGCGCGGCAAGGTACGCCGCCCGGTCGGCCACACCCCGGAGATCCCCGATGCCGTCGCCGTTTGTGTCCGCAAAGGAACGCGGATAGATCTGATAGACGGTGGCGTCCCGCCACCAGTTCGACTGCTCTTGCGGCCCCATGTGCCCATTATCGCCTTACCCGTCGGTCAACGCACGGACTTTTCGACCAACCTGGGCCATCAGTCCCGGATTAAGTGGACGATGGCGGCTCACCAGGCACTTTGTCGCTGCCCGGGTGGAAGCACGGACCCTCGATACTCCAGTCGTCGAGGGATAGAGTTGGTTTTGGTCGTCGTACCGACCCGCGTGGGGCCAGGAGGTTCGCGTGTACGTGTACAACGCAAGATGGAGAAGAGACATTATGAATCGCCGTATTTTGGTTTGCGCTATGGCACTGGGGCTTATTGCTGCGCTCACCGGTTGTTCTGGATCTGGCGGAGATGAGCCCACAGCGGGGGCGACGCCGCCTTCGGATGCCGCCACCGATCAGCAAACGTCCCAGCCCCCTGCTGAGGACAGTC
>JAIRXV010000301.1 GCA_031268115.1 Bifidobacteriaceae bacterium | reverse complement strand
GGAATAGGGCGATATCCGCCCCGGCTACGGCCGTCCCGTCGGAGCGAGTCACCACGCCCGAAAGGACCGCTCCGCGCTGAAGCACCACATCGTGCAAAGCGACCACGCCTCCACCAGTTGAGACAACGTCACGGGCCTCAAGCCCCGACCCGGCCGCCAAGTAGTATTGGCGCGCATACTTAGGACTCGAATCGAAGAGGACCTTGTAGGTCCCCTCCTCGATGCCTTCGATTCGAAAAGATCCGTCGTGACCAGTCAAACCGCTGGAAACCTCGACCAGATCGAACGATCCCGTGCCGGTGTCCTGGTCGTACTCAAGCACTCGGACGGCCACGTTGCGTACTGCCACACCCCCCGTGTTCAGCACACGACCCGTAAGAGCCGCCCCATCAGGTCCTGCGCTAGATGCGACGGCCACACCGGCCAAAGCGAACGAGACAACGAGAGCGACGCCAAGGGCGATTTTCTTTGTGACCACGGTGAACGGCCTTTCAGGGACGTCAGGAGTGAACCGCGACCGGCTGAACCCTGGGGTACTGCCGACCAGCCCCCCGACCATAGGGGCAAGCGGCCGGGTCCGTCAAGCAAACGAACTACAACCCCTGCCACTTCGGTTTGGCGGCGTACGTCTGGCGGTAATAATCGGCCAACTGCAAACGGGACGCTGCCGGGCCGTCCACTAAAACCGTTGCATGCGGATGAAACTGCAGGATAGAGGCCGGCCACAGTGCGCCCACCCCGCCCTCAACCATCTGGTGAACCGCTTCCGCCTTACCCTGTCCGGTAGCGACAAGAACCAAGTGCCGCGCCTCCACAATGGTCCCCAAACCTTGGGTCAGAACGTGGCGCGGCACCGCGTCGGGGTCGCCGTCAAAGAACCGGGCGTTATCCGCCACCGTCTGCGCCGTCAAAGTTTTCAGCCGCGTCCGCGAAACCAACGAAGACCCCGGTTCGTTGAACGCCACATGGCCATCGGACCCGATCCCCAACAATTGCAAATCGACCCCGCCGGCCCCAGCAATGGCCCGTTCATATGCGGCACACGCAGCAGGAATATCGGCGGCGTTGCCATCCGGTCCGTGAACGGCATCGGCGGCAAAATCCACGCGTCCCGTGAACTCCCGCTCAATCACGTTGCGGTACCGCTGCGGATGATCCGGTGCCAAACCCACATATTCGTCCAACATGAACGCCTTCGCGTGGGCAAAGCTGATCAGACCCGCTTGTTGGCGCCGCACCAGCTCGTCGTAAATGGCCAGCGGACTAGACCCGGTGGCCAGGCCGAGCACAGCGGTGCGCGCGGTCCCCAGCAAGGAGGCCACGGCATCGGCGGCGAGTTCGCCAATGGCTCGGGCATTGGGCAAAACGACGACTTCCACGAACTCTCCTTACCGTTGAGGAACCTGGGCAATCATAGGCGGGGCCCGCCGCCGCCTCCGCTCCGCCCGTCCTCCCGACGTTCCCACCTGCCCAAGCCGTCCGCGCGCGGACCTGGGGCAGTCCCGGGGCACCCACCGACCCGGTCACAAGGGCCGGCGGGCCGCCGCCGGTTGGCCGGTCGAGGCCCCGGGGAAGTCTCGGTCCCCCAAGCCCGGTCACAAGAGCCGGCGGGCCGCCGCCCAGCGAGTCAACTCCGCCCGCGACGACAATTGCAGCTTGCGCAGCACCGCGGAAACGTGCGACTCGACCGTCTTGATCGAAATGAACAGCTCACCCGCTACTTCACGGTACGTGTGGCCGCGGGCGATCAGCCGCATCACTTCTTGTTCGCGCGCGGACAAGCGATCCAACTCGTCCTCATGCGCCGCGACATCGCCGGCCGAAGTGCCGAACGCGTCGAGCACAAAACCCGCCAGCCGGGGCGAGAACACGGCATCGCCGGCGGCCACCCGAGTCACGGCATCGGCCAGCTCGTTCGCGGCGATGGTCTTGGTGACGTAGCCGCGAGCGCCCGCCCGGATCGCACCCACCACATCCTCGGCCGCATCGGACACGGACAGCGCCAAGAACCGCGTGGTCCCGAGCACGTCCGTGCAGGACCGCAGCACTTGAACGCCGCCGCCATCAGGCATGTGCACGTCCAGGAGCACCACGTCCGGGAGGCTCCGGTGAATCGCGGCCACCGCTTCAGCCACCGTTCCGGCCTCTCCAACCATCTCGAACTGGCGCCCCAACTCGGCCCGCGCACCCGCCCGGAACAGCGCGTGATCGTCCACAAGCACCACCCGCAACCGGCGCAGCGACTCATCCCCGGTCACCGCGCCCCTCCCCCCGCCGATGCCGGCACAGCCAAACGCACTTCCGTTCCCCCTCCCAAGGCTCGGCTAACCCGGGCGCTCCCGCCCGAGCGTTGCATTCGCCCAATGATCGATTCGCGGACCCCTAAGCGATCCGAGCTGACCGCCGCCAGATCGAACCCGGCCCCCCTATCGCGCACGTACGCCTCTATACCGCGCTCGGAAACCTCAAGGTAGACGTCGATGGGTGGCGCGCCATGCCGGGTGGCGTTGGTCAAGGCCTCGCGCAACGCCCTGAGCAGTGCTTCTGCCGCCGGCCACGGTGGCGCGTCCCCCACCACGACAATCCCAATCTCGACGCCGCTGGCGTCCTCAACCTCGGCCACCACATCTTTCAACCCCGCGGCCACGGAGTCCGATGCCGGCGCCCTCGTCTCGTAGAGCCACCGCCGCAGTTCCCGTTCCTGGGCGCGGGCCAGACGCCTCACGGCATCGGGATCCTCAGACTGGGCACGCAAGACCGCGAGAGTTTGCAGCACCGAATCGTGCAGGTGAGCGGCGATGTCGGCCCGTTCGGCCTCCCGGGCCCGGGCCGCCCGTTCGTCCCCCAGTTCTCGCAGCAAACGCGCCCACCACGGCGCTAGGACCGTCCCCACCCCGGCCACCACCGCAACCCCCGCGACGATGGCGTACCCCAAGGACGCCACCGGCCGATTCTGCCCGATCAACAACACCACCCCTGCGATGACCAACACCACGCCACCCGCCAGCCGCGCCCACGAGACGGGCGACCGCCCAGCCCACGCCTGCCCCGCCGCTGGTCTCGGCGGACCGGCGATGTCAGCTTTCGGGACGGCATCGCCCCCCGCAGCGCGCCCGGGGCCACCCCGATGCTCAAGCTGGCTCCACGCCAACCCCACGCCGGCCAGCAAAGCACCAGTCGGCAGCCACCACTCCCAGTGGACATTCGCCCCGGCCGCCTGGGCCGCCAACAGCATCCCTATGGCGAGCAGGGCCGCGCCGGCCACCACCATCGCGGTCCGGCGCGTCCAGCGCAGCCGCAAGAGGATGGGCAGCGGGCCGCGACCATCCGCGCCTTCGCGCGGCACCATCGCCCAAAGGAACACGTAGAACAGCGCCCCCGCGCCAAACAGCACCGATGTGCCAACGAACGCCCAACGCACCAGCGCGACCGACACGCCCAGATGCTTCGCCACGCCCCGCGCCACCCCGCCGAGGCCGCGCCCCTCGGCCGAACGCACCAAAGGCGGGCGGGCGTGGGTGGGCTGGGCGGCCGGGGTGGCCGGGTTCGCCGGGGTGGCCGGGGTGGCGGGAGTGGCGGGGTTCGCCGGGGTGGCCGGGTCGGCGGGGTCGGCCGGGCGACTGTTCACTGTGCCAGCCAACCATGTCGGGGCCACCACTGGACAACTCAGGGTCAACAATCAGGGACAATTCAGGGTTTCCCCCGATGTGGAAGCGCACCGCCAACCACCAGACTGGCATCATGAGCACAAACCCGACCCCGCCCACGCCGTCAACCGGTGGTGGGCGCGCCGCATTCGACAATTTCATAACATCGGTTCGCCGCATCGGCATTTGGCGTACCGACGACCGCTGGATTGGCGGTGTTGCCGCTGGCATCGCCCACCGCCTAAAAGTGGATCCACTGCTGATTCGCGGGGCGTTCGTAGTCACAGCGATTCTCGGCGGCGTCGGCTTCCTAATCTATGGCTTGGCGTGGATGCTCCTGCCGGAGGCGGCCAACGGCCGCATCCACCTCCAAGAAGTCAGCTACGGCCGGGTCAACGCTGGATTCATCGGCTCGGCCATCGCGACCGCGATCGGGGTGGTGGGCACCTTCCCTTTCATCGGAGTGACAGGCGGCTGGGGATTCGTCGTGGTGGTACTCGCCCTGGTGGTAGTAGGTTTGCTGGTGCTGCCGGAGCTGGCGAGATCGCCTCAGACGCAAGGGCCTGGCGCCCCGTTAGGCGCTCAGCCCCAAGGACCCATTCCAGCTGGGCCAAACGCCGGCGGACCGGTCGGCGCTAGCACGCAGGCAAACGGCCCCGGGGCAACGCCTTGGCCCGGAGGCACTAGCCCTCAGGCAAACGGCCCCGTGGCAGGACCATCGCCGGTCGGCGCTAGCACGCAGGCAAACAGCCCCGGGGCAGGACCATCGCCGGTCGGCGCTAGCAC
>JAIRXV010000275.1 GCA_031268115.1 Bifidobacteriaceae bacterium | reverse complement strand
ATCGATCACGAAACAGCGGTCCGCATCGCCGTCGAATGCAAGCCCCAAGTCCGCCCCGGACTCCCGAACGGCGCGGGCGACATCGCGGGTGTTAGCCGGGTCCAACGGGTTGGGCGGGTGATTCGGGAATGTGCCATCGGGTTCGAAGAACAGGGGGACAACTTCGATCGGCAAAGGGTCGAGTCCCGCGGAATTCCCGAACACTGCGGCTGCTACCACGCCGCCCATGCCGTTGCCAGCGTCCACCACCACCCTGACGGGAGCGATCCCGGACAGGTCCACCAAGGAGCGCAAGTAGGCAGCGTAATCGGGTATGACCGGCCAGGACGCGCGGGTTCCCGTGGGTGCGGCATCGGCGGCGGTGCCAAGAGTGTCGGTAGCGAGAATCTGTTCCGCGCGTTCCACCAGAGCGGGCAGACCTTGGTCTCTGCCCAAAGGCCGTGCCCTGGAACGCATGAGCTTCATACCGTTGTCGCCGGCCGGGTTGTGGGAAGCGGTGATCATCGCACCGGGCAAACCCCGAGCACCCGAAGCGAAATAAGCGGCATCGGTCGAGCAAAGCCCCAAGTCCAAGACATCGATCCCCCGCGATGTGACACCCTCAACGAAAGCATCCGCGATTACCGGACCCGAAACCCGCATGTCATGGCCTACGACAACGGTGGTGGCGCCATCGGCGGCACAGAACTCAGCGAACGCGGCGCCCAACGCTCGCGCCTCCAAGGGCCCCCATTGTTCGGGCACGGCACCCCGAAGATCGTTGGCCTTTAGGATCTCGCGAATCGGATGGGCGGCAGACACCCGCGCTACTCTACTGGGCCCACGGAACAGACCGGGCACACCCGGGCACGGTCTTCGCTGTGCGACTGGTCGCCTGGTTCGAGGTTCCCGGCCATCGCCCAGGGCCCTTCCATGTAGAAGGGGTGTTCAGCCGTGGTGGTGATGCCCCCTGCGGCGGTGGATACCGTCAGGGTGGGCGCGTGGTCTCGGGTCAAGGCGGCGCTGACCGTAGCGGGTCGGTCAACGGGGCGACGTCGCCCGGCCGCAGCCGGGGCTGGCCTGATCGGCCGGGGTTTGAGTGCGGAGGTCCGCGAGAGAGATAGCCTTGGGCGGGTGGAGGACAGGACGGCAGGCAGAGGGGTGCTCGGCGCAGACCGGGGTTGGCGGGTGCGGCGGTTTATGCACACCGATGAGCGTCTAGGCTTTGTGATCGCGTCGGAGAGGGCCGAGTTGGGAATGTCCGTGAAGGATTAGGCGGCCGCATCGGGTGTGGATGCTGGCGCTATTGGTGAGATCGAGTCCGGGAAGCCTCTGGTGGGATTGCGCGAGGTGAATGCGATCCTCGCAGTGCTGGGAGTCAGACCTCTCGCGCTGCCCATATCCCTGGCGAAGTACTCCGCATGAAGACGCTATATGCGTGGCTTGAAGGCCTGCCGGTCGGTGTGTTCCGGCAGTGGGAAGGTGGCCGCGCCGAGTCCGAATACGACTCCAGCGACACCAATTTCCCTATCCCTTCCGCACGGCGGATCCTGGCCGCGCAATGCCCCTTCGCGGTTCCTGGATAACCTGCTTCCGGACGGCGACACGGTTCGCCACCGGATGGCCTTTGACCTCGGAGCGGATTCGGCCGGGGTGTTTGACCTCTTGAAGCATGTTGGCGGGGATATCGCGGGGGGACTGGTCCTCACGCCGACAGACAGCTCTCCCCGCCCGTCTGGGGGGCGATCTGGTTCCGGTCTCTGACGATGAGATTGCCTTTCGGATCCAGGAATTGCGTCGGGACGGGTCGAAGTGGCTGGACCCCGAGGTGTTCGGGGGCCGGTATTCGTTGGCGGGGGCGCAGGCAAAGTTCGCCTTGGCGCGCCTGAGCGGCGATTGGTACTGGTCCAACGCCAGGGTCGCTTCGACACATATTCTCAAGCCCGCACCGGACGGGCTGCGGGAGGCAGAACAGATCGAGGCCGCCTCGATGCGTCTGGCCCGGATGGTCGGTATCGACGCGCCAGATGCGGGCACGATCAGTGCTCTCGACCAATCGTCGTACATCGTGGAGAGGTTCGACAGGGACACGTCCACATTCCCGTTCCGCCGAATCCATGTCGAGGATTTCGCGCAGGCAATAGGTCTGCCCAGTGGCCGCAAGTACGGCGTGACGGCCGCGCAATCGATCCGGTTGTTGCGCCGTGCGGATATGACCGACGAGATGGCGTATGGTTTCGTCGCGCGCTTGGCATTCAACGCCGCAGTCGGGAATGCCGACGCTCACGCTAAGAACTACTCGCTGTTTATCCGCCCAGAAGGTCTCTCGCTCACGCCCGTCTACGACTGCCAGACAACGGTGTTCTGGAAACGATTCGACGAAAGACTCGCGATGGCGGTAGCAGGCGCGAGACGGTCCGCCGAGATAACCCCGCCACACTAGGCAAAGCTCGCCGACCAGGTCGGGCTCGACCCCAGCAGGGTTGTGGACACTGCATCAGGCGTATCGAAGTCGGTCGCTGCTATGGCGCCCGATGCGTACGGGGACGTGCCCGCAGCGATCCGGGACAGGGTTCTGGGTGTCTTGGAACACGCGAAAGCGAACATGTGTTCTTCGTGAAGCTGCGGGGCACCCGCTGCCGGTGGTCGCCGGTGTTCATTACAGGCCCGTGCTGGCGGTGCCGTCGTCTCTGTCGCGCTCAGGGGTCACGTAGTAGGTGTGGAGGTCGGCGATGGTGAGGTTGTAGACGGTGGCGACTTCGAGGGTCGGGGTCAACGCGGTCACGGTGACTGGGGTGCCGTCTTGGCTTTCGAGTTGGTTCCCGGCTTCCAGGTCTCCGGCCATCACCCAGTGGTCTCCGACCCGGAATGGGTGTTCCGCGGTGGTGGTGATGTTTCCCGCTGTGGTGGACACTACAAGTGTGGGTGCCTGTTCCCGGGTCAACGTGTTGGTGACTTGCCCGGGTTGGTCGGCCCCGGTATCACCATCGCGTCC
>JAIRXV010000189.1 GCA_031268115.1 Bifidobacteriaceae bacterium | reverse complement strand
CCCATCCGGCAGCCCAGCCGACTGCCTCGACACCGCCTGCGGGCTCTACCTCGGCGACCCAACCGCCTGGACAGACCTCACCACCCCAACGCCAACGAACTAACGAACACGGGCACTAGACTTCGCTTTGCCTTCCCGGCCGATTGCCAGGGCGGGGTCGCGAGTGGCCTGATCTGCGCCGGCATCGTCCACGACCCTAACCGGAGGATCCATGACCAGTTCCAAACCGTCCACATCCTTGCCGCTTGCGGCCGTTGACCCTGAGATTGCGGCCGTGCTCGCTGGCGAGCTGGAGCGGCAGCGGGACACCCTTGAGATGATCGCCAGCGAGAACTTCGTGCCCAGGGCGGTCCTCCAGGCTCAGGGCTCAGTGCTCACCAACAAATACGCCGAGGGCTACCCGGGCGCGCGCTACTACGGCGGCTGCGAGCAGGTGGATATCGCCGAAAACCTCGCCATCTCCAGGGCCAAGACTCTGTTCGGCGCAGACTTTGCGAACGTCCAACCCCACTCCGGGGCGCAGGCCAACGCGGCCGTTCTGAGCGCGTTGATGCGACCGGGCGAGACACTGCTGGGGTTGCGGCTCGACCAGGGTGGGCACCTAACCCACGGAATGAAGCTGAACTTCTCTGGGCGTCTATACAACGTGGCGGCCTACGGCGTGAACCCCACCTCGGGACGAATCGAGTCCGATGACGTTCGTGCGGCCGCGTTGGAACACCGGCCTCAGGTGATTATCGCCGGCTGGTCCGCCTATCCCAGGCATCTCGACTTTGGGGCCTTCCGGCAAATCGCGGACGAGGTAGGCGCGGCGCTGTGGGTCGACATGGCGCACTTCGCCGGACTGGTTGCGGCGGGCCTGCATCCCAACCCTGTCCCTATCGCGGATGTCACCTCGACCACAGTCCACAAGACGTTGGGGGGCCCGCGGTCGGGACTCATCCTCGCCAGGGACGCCGAGCGTCACGGGCGGGCGCTCAACACCGCCGTTTTCCCAGGTCAACAAGGCGGACCGCTGATGCATGTCGTCGCCGCGAAGGCCGTGGCGCTGCGGATCGCCGCCACCCCGGAGTTCCGCGAGCGGCAGGCCCGCACCCTCGCCGGGGCGCGACTCTTGGCCGAACGCCTAACCGCGGCCGATGTCGCGAAGGCCGGTGTCTCGGTGCTGACCGGGGGCACCGACGTCCACCTAGTCCTGGTTGACTTGCGCAACTCGGCGCTGGACGGCAAACAGGCCGAGGACCTGCTCGAAGCCGTCGGTATCACCGTCAACCGCAACGCGGTGCCCAACGATCCCCGCCCACCGCGCGTCACGTCCGGGCTGAGGATCGGGACTCCGGCACTGGCCACGCGCGGCTTCGCAGAACGCGAATTCGCTGAGGTCGCGGACATCGTTGCCGCGGCGCTGCGGGACGGGCCGGCGGCGGACGTGGCCGGGCTGCGCGTTCGGACCCGCCGCTTGACCGCCGCCTTCCCCCTCTATCCGGGACTGGACCAATGACGGCGCGACTCCTCGACGGCAAGGCGGCGGCCGCAGAAATCAAGCGGGACCTGAGCCGGCGTGTCGAAGCGCTGCGTGGCCAGGGAATCGAACCGGGACTCGGCACGGTCCTGGTCGGGAACGATCCGGGCTCGCGCGCCTACGTGGCGGGCAAGCACCGGGACTGCGAGGAGGTCGGGATCGCCTCAATCCGCGAAGACCTCCCAGGTGAGGCAGCGCAAGAAGAGGTGCGGGCCGCCATCGTCCGTTTGAACCGAGATCCACGCTGCACGGGGTACATAGTTCAGTTGCCGCTACCGAAACACGTGGATGCGGGTAAGGCACTGGAGGCCATCGACCCGGCCAAGGATGCGGACGGGCTGCACCCATTCAACTTGGGCACGTTGGTGTTGCGCTCCGCGGAGCCGCTGACCACGCCGCTGCCGTGTACGCCGCGAGGGATCGTGGAACTCGTGCGGCGCAACGGGGTCGAGCTGAACGGTCTGGACGTTGTCGTGGTGGGCCGAGGAGTGACCGTTGGGCGGTCCATTGGGCTGCTGCTGACCCGGCGCGACATCAACGCGACCGTGACCCTTACGCACACCGGCACGCGGGACTTGGCCCGGTTGGTGCGTGCGGCCGATGTGGTGATTGCCGCCGCTGGCGTTCCGGGGATCATCCGCGCCGAAGACGTCAAACCTGGCGCGATTGTCTTGGACGTGGGCGTCAGCCGTGTGCCCGATCCGGCGGGAGGCCGGGACCGGTTGGTAGGAGACGTGGACCCGGGCGTGGCCGGGGTCGCGGGTTGGCTCTCGCCGAACCCAGGCGGAGTTGGCCCCATGACTCGGGCGATGCTGCTGACCAACGTGGTCGAGGCGGCCGAACGCTCAGCGCGGTGAGGGGCGTGGGTGGGGTTGGCTGCGTGAGTGGGTAGGCGGGGTCGGCTGCGTGAGTGGGGTAGGCAGGGTGAGCGGGTAGGCGGGGCGAGCGGGGTAGGCAGGGTTGGCCGCGTGAGTGGGTAGGCGGGGTCGGCTGCGTGAGTGGGTAGGCAGGGTGAGCGGGTAGGCGGGGCGAGCG
>JAIRXV010000100.1 GCA_031268115.1 Bifidobacteriaceae bacterium | reverse complement strand
GGCGTTGGGCGAACCTGGGCCGAGGCCGCCCACTGAGCGGACCTGGGTTGCCGGCACGCTCGGACCCCCGGTCATCGCGGTGGCGTCGCCCGGCTCGCCGCCAGGATCAGCGTCCCCGGAATCAGCGCCCCCCGCTCCGGCGACCACGCGCCCCAACGAATCGCTTGGCCCGGCTCAGGTCGCGGCTCCCACGCCCGGTCCGCGGCGAAACCGGCATCGACCAGCGAATTGATGTGCTCTGCCACGGTGTGCGGGAACTCGGCGTACACCAGCTGGCCGCCCTCCCGCTCGGCGTACGGCGTCGCATCGAAGTATGCGCGCACCACGGTCAACGCCCTTTGGTCCACCCCCGGATCGTCGGGGAAACACCAACGCATCGGGTGAGTGGTGGCCAACACCCAGCGTCCACCCGGCCGGAGCACTCGGGCCACTTCTCGGTGGACGGCACCCAGCTCGGGCACGAACGCCAGGGCGCCGAACGCACTGAACGCCAAGTCGAACGCCCCATCGGCAAACGGCAGCGCTCGCGCGTCGCCCAGCACCAACGGCACGTCGATGCCGGTGCGCCGGTTTAGTTCCCGGCCGACCCGCAGCATGCCACGCGAAAAGTCGAGGCCAACGGCGTGGGCGCCGGCCGTCATCGTCCACCGCGAACCCTGCGCCGCCCCACACCCAACCTCCAAGACCCGCCGCCCGCGCACGTCCCCGAGGAGCCCGGCCTCAGACTCGCGCACGCCTTCGGGGCACCACAGCAGATCGGCATCCCCCAGGTGAGCGCCGTGGTCGGCGTAATACTGGGCCGCGTCGGCATCCCACCACGCACTCCCGCCACCCGCTTCCGTCGCGTCTACATGGCTGAAACCGGCGCTCGTCATCGGACCATTGTGGACGATGACGGCCCACGCCAAGAGCCGCTTCGCCATCGGCGGCCCGAGTCCTAGACGGGCCCCACTAGGCTTGGACGCGGACCGATCCGGTCCTCATCCGGGACGTTGGCGACAGCACCACACGTACCGGATACTAGCTTTCGCGTTTCAGCTGGTCCGGGCTTTGCCTTCCCCGGCTGGCGCGGTCGTCGGGGCGGTTATTCACCGGCCCCTTAGGCAGGGAAGGGCATGGGGCCATGCGAATTGGTGTCTTGACGGGTGGAGGCGATTGCCCAGGGCTCAACGCGGCGATCCGGGCGGTGGTGAAGCGGGCCGAACTCGAATACGGCGACTCGGTCCTTGGGTTCCGCAACGGCTGGCGCGGCGTGCGCGACGGCGATTTCCAACCGTTGACGCGTAGCGCGCTGCGCAACATGCTGCCGCAGGGCGGAACCATATTGGGGACCGCTCGGTTCCATCCGTCCCGGAAGGACGGCAGCTTGGACGCCTGCCTGCAGATCCTTGAGGCGGAAAGGGTCGAGGCGTTGGTGTGTATCGGCGGAGATGGAACCCTCAAGGCCGCCAACCGCGTAGCCCAGGCCGGGATCAAAGTGGTCGGCATCCCCAAGACCATCGACAACGACGTGGTTGGCACCGAACTGTCCATCGGGTTCCACACGTCGGTCAACATAGCGACCGAAGCCATAGACCGGCTCCACACCACCGCCGAATCGCACAACAGGGTCATGGTGGTCGAAGTCATGGGACACCATGCGGGTTGGATCGCCGTCCATTCGGGAATCGCCGGTGGCGCAGAGGTGATCCTCATCCCGGAGGCGCCGTTCGACATCGACGAGATCACGTCCTATCTGAAACACCGGCATCGTTCGCACGCCAACTTCTCCATCGTGGTGGTAGCAGAAGGGGCTCAGCCCGCTGAGGGCACCAGCATGCAGTTCTCCACGCCCTACTCCGCCACTGGGGGGATCGTTCCCGGATCGATCGGGGAACGTATCGGGCGAGAAATCACGGAGCGCACCGGATTCGAGACCAGGGTCACGGTCCTTGGCCACGTCCAGCGCGGAGGCACCCCAACTTCGCAAGATCGCGTGTTGGCCTCACGCTTCGGCGTGGCGGCCGTGGACGCGATCCAAGGCGGAGACACCGGGGTAATCACCGCCTTGCGAGCGGAGAAGGTGGTGCTGATACCAATCGCGGACATCGCGGGCAAGCTCAAGACGGTGCCCGAGGATCTGATCAAAGTCGCCACGGCGCTGGCCTGATGGGTTGGCCCGAGGCGATGGCCCGAATCGGTGGCCGCGCGGCCATCGATTGTGCCGGGGACGTGGCGCGGACGGCCCCATGTGCGGTAATCTCTCAGCTGCGCGCTGTGTCATAGCGCCGGTTGCTTGGGTGCCCGCACCCTGACCGGGCGTGGGCGGCGCGTGCCTGTCCATCGACCTAGCTTGCGCCACCATCGGAGCCCAACTCACTCATGACCATTCCCACCGAGATCACGGCGTCCGATGTCGCCGTCAACGACATCGGAACCAGCGAGGACCTACTCGCCGCCATTGACGGAACCATCAAGTACTTCAACGATGGCGACATCGTTGAAGGCACCGTCGTGAAAGTCGACCACGACGAAGTTCTTCTCGATATCGGCTACAAGACAGAGGGCGTCATCCCGTCCCGCGAACTGTCGATCAAGCACGATATCGATCCCGCCGATGTTGTCTCCGTGGGAGAGAAGATCGAGGCACTCGTCCTGCAGAAGGAGGACAAAGAGGGCCGGCTGATCCTGTCCAAGAAGCGCGCCCAGTACGAGCGCGCGTGGGGCGCCATCGAGACCATCAAAGAGAACGATGGCGTTGTCACCGGCACGGTCATCGAGGTCGTCAAGGGCGGCCTGATTGTCGACATCGGGCTGCGAGGCTTCTTGCCGGCCTCGCTGGTCGAAATGCGTCGCGTCCGCGACCTGTTGCCCTACGTCGGCAAGGAACTCGACGCCAAGATCATCGAACTGGACAAGAACCGCAACAACGTGGTGCTGTCCCGGCGCGCCTGGCTGGAGCAAACCCAGTCCGAGGTCCGCTCGACGTTCCTGCAGCAACTCGCCCCGGGGCAGGTTCGCTCCGGCGTGATCTCCTCGATCGTCAACTTCGGCGCGTTCGTGGACTTGGGCGGCGTGGATGGCCTGGTACACGTCTCCGAGCTGTCCTGGAAGCACATCGACCACCCCAACGAGGTTGTCGAAGTGGGCCAGGAGGTCACCGTTGAGGTGCTGTCCGTCGAGATGGACCGTGAGCGCGTCTCGCTTTCGCTCAAGGCCACCCAAGAAGATCCGTGGCAGCTGTTTGCCAGGACCCACGCGATTGGCCAAGTGGTGCCCGGCACCGTCACCAAACTCGTGCCGTTCGGGGCGTTCGTGTCCGTCGATGACGGAATCGAAGGCCTCGTCCACATCTCCGAGTTGGCTTTGTCTCACATCGAACTGCCCGAACAGGTAGTCAATGTCGGCGACCCGGTTTTCGTGAAGGTGATCGACATCGATCTGGAGCGGCGGCGTATCTCGCTGTCCCTCAAGCAGGCAAATGAGGGCGTGGATCCCGAAGGCGACGAATCGACCTTCGACCCGGCGCTGTACGGGATGACCACCGAATACGACGAAGACGGCAACTACAAGTACCCCGAGGGCTTCGATCCGGTTCAGGCCGAATGGATGGAAGGCTTCGAAGCCCAGCGCGAGGCGTGGGAGGCCGAATACGCGGCCGCCCAGGCCAGGTGGGAATCCCACAAGAAGCAAGTGGCCCACGCGAACCAGGCCGCCGAGGAAGCCATCGACGCGGCGAGCGCACCCAACTACTCGTCGCAGGCACCCGCCGAGGATGCCGAAGGCACGTTGGCCTCAGATGAGGCCCTAGCGGCCTTGCGAGACAAGTTGACCAGCAACTAGGACGCCGGTGAAGAACCGGCGCCCGACCGCGTCGGCGGGGAAGAACGTAGCTCTGACCTGCTGAAACGCGGGGACCCCGAGATCCGAAAACTCGGCTCATCCGCACACGTTTCAGCAACAAAGGCAGCTAGACCCGAGAGGCGTCTTTTGACTTGGACGATGCCGGCCCTCACCGCCAACGGCGCGGTGGGCTGGCATCGTCGCGTCAAGACGACAAAGCGATGCTGACCGCCGTGGTCACCGGTGGGCTGGCGTCGGGAAAGTCCACGGCCACGGCTCACCTGCGTGGCCGTGGTGCGACACTGATCGACGCGGACGCCATCGCCCACGATTTGTTGATACCGCCAAGCGATGCGATCGCCGAGGTAGTGGCGGCATTTGGCTCAGCGGTGGCGACGAGCGACGGCACGGTGGACCGCAAGGCTCTGGCCGGCATCGTCTTTGGCGACCCCGATGCTCGGTTGCGTCTCGAAGCGATCCTGCACCCCCGGATCCGCGCGGCGATGGCGGCCGCCCGGGAGGCAGCGCGGGCGCGCGGCGCTCAATTGGTGGTGGAGGACATCCCGCTGTTTGTCGAATCTGGCGGCCGCGAGGGGCCTATGAGCGCAGGGATCGATGTGGTTCTGACCATCTGCGCGCCCGAACCTCTGCGGCGGCGGCGGGCCGTCCAGGGCCGAGGCATGGATCCCGGCGATGTGCGCGGCCGGCTCGCCGCGCAGGCGAGCGATGCCGAACGCGAAGCTGAGGCGGATATTGTGCTGGACGG
>JAIRXV010000055.1 GCA_031268115.1 Bifidobacteriaceae bacterium | reverse complement strand
TCCGGGCAGACGGCACGCTCCAGCTCTGGACCGACCGGCACGGTACGGACGCGATGTTCTTGGCCTTGCTGACGCGGGCGGAGTAGGCTCGCCTCACTCGTCGGTCAGGGCGATCCTTTGGGTCGCGCCTGTGGTGGGGTCGATGAGCAGAAGGTCGCCCAACTGGGTGGTCACTTGGGCGTCGAGGACTTGGGTGTCGATTGACCAAACCGGTGTGTCGGCGCCAGCGCCAGCGCCAACGAGCGAACGGGATTCGAGCTTGCCCGAACCGGCGACGAGCATGCTATCGGTCCTCAGCTGGACACTGAGGATCGAATCGGCCGGCGGGGTCGCTTGCGATACTTCGGCGCCGGTTCCGATGTTGAGGACCTTCCACGTGGACGCGGTTTCGGCGTTGTCGATCAGTGCCCATTGATCGTTCACTTGCCCGGCACTGCCGTCGGCAAGCGACCAGGCCTCTTCGCCGTTTTCGCGATTCAAGGCTGTCGTTCGGTAGCCGTCGTCGGTGTCGAATGACACGACCACTCGGGTCGATGTGACTTGGAGGTTTTCGTTTTCGTCTTCGGTGGCCGGCACCGACGCCTGCCAGTGAAGGTCGGAGGTGGTGGGGTCAATCGATTCGACTACGTGGTCTTCTCCTTCGCCCCAAGTTACGATTGCTTCTTCGGGGCTGGCCAAGAAGAACGACTGATAGGCGTCGAGGTCGATGGTGTACGGCGCCGGTGTGCCGTCCGCGATGTTGACCCAACCCAACCCACCGGTGACATCTTCGGGAATGGCTGTAAACATTGCTCCGTCGATTTGCGCATCGGGGCGAAGGTCGAACGTGGGGGAGGACCACAGCGGATCTCCGGACAGCCCGTCGGCGCGGTAGGCGATTGCCGCCTCCCAGTCGGTGCCGTACACAACCACATCTCCGGCAAAGGCCGCGATGGTCGGGAACGCGCCAGTCCCGGTGAGGGATCCAAGAATGGCGCCGGTGGCGGTGTCCAGCGTGACCAGGGTGAATTCCTCCGTCTCCTCGCCGGTACATTCGTCGTCGGGGCAGTACATGGATGTCAACATGGCCGCGAGCTTGCCTTCGCCATTGGAGATCGCGTCGAGGTTGACCTCAGTCGGCAGCGACGATGGATCGACCTCGAAAACCTCGTTGCTGTAGTCGAGGTGCCAGATCCGCTCCCCGGTGGTGAGATCGAATGCGTGTATCCCCGCGCCCATGGCCCACATTCCTTCGGATGCGACATCCATAAGGTTGTTGACGCTGATCAACGTGTCGCCTTCGGCGAGTGTCGGTGTCAGGGCCCACGGCTGCGAATCGGCGGGTTCGCTGGAGGCCTTGGGCCCGAGGGTGACGGGTTCTTCGGTTTGGGTGCAGCCGGTGGTGGCCAAACCCATCGTTGCGAGGACAATCATGGCTCGGAATACCGTTGAGGATCGCGAAAGCATGATGAGACGCTAGCGGGTGCGCGCGCCGCAGGCCAAGTGCGCGCGGCGCGCCGGGCGGCCGTGAGAGGCGCGATGCATGGAGTTGCGTCAGCGTGTATGATTATGCGCGTGTCTTTTCGAGTGGCGGTGGCCGGGGCCAGCGGATACGCCGGGGGCGAGGTTCTGCGCTTGCTGCTGGCGCACCCCGAGGTGGAAATCGGGACGCTGAGCGCACACGGCAGCGCGGGGGAGCGACTCGGGGAGGTCCACCCCCACCTTGCTCCCCTGGCCGATCGAGTCTTGATGCCCACCACCGCCCCTGCGCTGGCCGACCATGACGTTGTGGTGCTCGCGCTTCCTCACGGCGTGTCCGGCCCCCTGGCGGCGGCGCTCGACCCGCAGACGTTGATCGTGGATTGCGGCGCCGATCATCGCCTCGAACGCGCAGCGGACTGGGCCGCCTTCTACGGCGGCGAGCATCCCGGCACTTGGACGTACGGTATGCCTGAACTCCCGCGCGGCTGGGCAGCCGCTGGACCGCTCCCCAAGCAGCGCGATCTGTTGGCGGGTCGCAAACGGATCGCCGTGCCCGGCTGCAACGTCACCGCCGTCACTCTGGCGTTGGCCCCGGGAATCGCCGCGGGCGTACTGAGCGCCAAAGACCTGGTGGCGGTGCTTGCGAACGGCGTCTCGGGCGCGGGAAGGGCACCGAGGCCGCACCTGCTCGCATCGGAGATCCTCGCGGGCGCCAAGCCGTACGCCGTGGGTGGAAACCACCGGCACATCCCAGAGATCCTCCAGAACCTGCGAACGGCTGCCGCCGGGCGTGCCGGCGCGTTGCCTGGGACCATCTCGTTCACACCGACACTGGTTCCGATGGCGCGTGGCATCTTGGCCACGATCGCGGCCCTCCCGACGCCGGACGCCGACCTCGATTCGCTGCGCGAACCCTGGGAGCGGGCGTACCGAAATGAGCCATTCGCGATACTCCTGCCACCGGGCGTTTGGCCGGCAACGAAGGCCACCCTGGGTGCGAATACCGTCCAGATGCAGCTCGCCTACGATGCCGGCGCTGGACGTGTGGTTGTAATCGCTGCGCTGGACAATTTGGTCAAGGGGACCGCGGGGGCCGCCATCCAATCGATGAACCTTGCCCTTGGGCTTCCCGAAACTACCGGCCTATCTCCCGTAGGAGTTGCTCCGTGAGCGTCACCTCGCCCCAAGGATTCCGCGCCGCCGGCGTGGCCGCCGGAATCAAAGCCAGCGGCGCACTCGATGTCGCCGTGGTCGTGAATGACGGACCGCCGGACCGGCGTGCGGCCGCGGCCGTCTTCACGCCCAACCGTTTCGCTGCGGCGCCCGTGGTCTGGTGCCGGAGCGTATTGGCGCAAACCGTTCCCGTGGCCGTTGTGCTGAACTCGGGCGGTGCGAACGCCTGCACGGGGGCGCGCGGCACGGCCGATGCCGCCGCGACCGCTGAGCACGCCGCACAAGCCCTGACATCGGCCACGCCTGAGGCCTCCTTGGATGGCCTGGGTCGAAACGGCGTCCTGGTCTGCTCAACAGGCCTCATTGGCGAGCACCTACCGATGGCCAGTTTGCTCGCGGGCGTGAGCGACGCCATCGGGCACCTCAGCGAGGAAGGCGGTGAGCAAGCGGCGCGCGCCATCATGACCACTGACACCCGGCCGAAGACCGTCGAGCTGACTGCGGCGGGCGGACGCTACACCATCGGCGGGATGGCGAAAGGGGCCGGGATGCTCGCCCCAGCGTTGGCGACGATGCTGGCGGTGATCACCACGGATGCCGTGGTCGCGCAGTCCAGCCTGGGGCCAATGCTGGCCCGCGCCGTGGACGCCACCTTCAACCGGATCGATTCGGATGGCTGCCAGTCCACCAACGACACCGTGATCCTGCTGGCCTCGGGGGCCTCCGGACACGCGCCGGACCCACGCGAATTCGAGGAGGCGTTGACGGACGCCTGCGCAGACCTCGCCCGCGAACTCATCGCGGACGCCGAAGGCGCCGAACACGATATAGCCATCGCGGTGCGCGGGGCCACGACTCAGACCGCCGCCTTGGAGGTGGCCCGCGCCATCGCCCGCTCGAACCTGGTCAAGACCGCGATCTACGGTCGCGACCCCAACTGGGGCCGGATCCTGTCCCAAGTGGGGACCGTTCCCGAGGCGACGGCCCCATTCGATCCGACTGCCATCGATCTGGCGATCAATGGCGTGCCTCTGGTCACTGCCGGGGCACCTGACGCCGAACGCAGCCAAGTGGACTTGTCTGCCCGCGACGTAGCCATCGACATCGACCTTCACGCCGGACCCGCCGAGGCCACCTTGCTAACCAACGACCTCACTCACGGGTACGTCGAAGAGAACAGCGCTTACTCCACATGACCACCTCCCCTCCCAATTCGAGCAACCCAACCGGGCCCGTGCCGCCGGGTCCGCCCCCGCCACTCAACGGTCCGCCCACGCCACTTAACGGTGCGGCACCGCCCGCGCCGCCAGACCCGTCCATCCATGGCCTAACCCCACCACGGGCCTACGACATTTCTCCCGCACGCAAGGCCGGCGTGCTGCTTGAGGCGCTGCCATGGCTTCAGGAGTTCGAAGGTGCCCTTGTTGTCATCAAGTACGGCGGCAACGCCATGGTCGATGACGCCCTCAAGGCGGCCTTTGCCAAGGACATGGTGTTCTTGCGGCAGGTTGGGCTGCGTCCGGTTATCGTCCATGGCGGCGGTCCGCAGATCAGCGCGATGCTGGCCCGCCTCGGGATTCGGGCCGAGTTCCGCACCGGGCTTCGGGTCACGACACCCGAGACGATGGATGTGGTCAGGATGGTCCTAGCCGGGCATGTCGGGCGCGAATTGGTGGGTTTGCTCAACGCCTACGGACCGTTCGCCGTGGGCTTAACGGGGGAGGATGGGGCACTCCTTCAGGCCCGCCGCCACGCGCCCACCGTAGACGGCGAACCAGTGGATGTGGGTTTGGTGGGCGAGGTGGTGTCGGTCAACACCGGCGCCGTCACGGACCTTCTGCAGGCCGGCCGCATTCCAGTGGTCAGCACCATCGCCCCAGACATCGACGACCCAACGCAGGTCTACAACGTCAACGCGGATACCGCCGCCGCCGCACTGGCAGTGGCCTTAGGGGCCGCCAAACTCGTAATCCTCACGGACGTTGAGGGTCTCTACCGCCACTGGCCCGATCGGAACTCGCTGATCAGCGCTATCTGCTCCGGAGAATTGGAGGCGCTGCTCCCGAGTATCGACGCCGGGATGCGGCCCAAGATGGACGCGTGCTTGCGGGCGGTGCGCGGCGGGGTTCCCGAAGCTCACGTGATCGACGGCCGCGTGGCTCACAGCATCTTGATGGAAGTTTTCACCGATTCCGGAGTGGGAACCATGGTGGTCAACCGCAGCGACAGGAAGGTCAGCCAATGAGTCGAGAACAGTCCAATTCGCAGTGGTCCCAGCGCTACGCGGCGTCGATGCTGGGAGTCTTCGCACCGTTGGCGACCCTGGTCGAGGGCCGAGGTTGTTGGGTGTGGGACGCGGACGGCAGGCGCTATTTGGATCTTTTCTCCGGAATCGCCGTCAACGCGCTCGGTCACGCTCATCCAGCTTGGGTTGAAGCCGTGGCCAACCAATTGGCGACACTCGGCCACGTATCCAACTTTTTTGCTTCACCTCCCCAAGTGGAACTGGCAGAGAAACTCCTAGCCCTCGCTAACGCGGACACCCACGGCCGGGTCTTCCTATCCAACTCGGGCACCGAGGCGATGGAAGCGGCCGTCAAAATGGCGCTGCGCACCGGCCGGCCGCGCCTACTCGCGGCGGAGGGGTCGTTTCACGGCCGGACCCTCGGGGCCTTAGCCCTGACCAGTAAAGAGGTGTATCGCAAACCCTTCGAGCCGTTACCGGGAGAAGTTGAGTTCCTGCCCTTCGGGAATGTGGACGCATTGGTGAGTGCCGTCGATGCCGGGGTCGGCGCCATCGTCCTGGAAGTGGTGCAAGGAGAAGGCGGCGTGAAGCCGCTGCCACCGGGCTACCTGGAACGGGCGCGGGAGTTGGCCGATGGCGTTGGGGCGCTTCTCATTGTGGACGAGGTTCAGACCGGCATCGGCCGGACCGGAACTTGGTTCGCGCACCGCAACCCGGCGCTGGTCCAAGGGCCGGTGGTGCCCGATGTCGTAACCCTCGCCAAGGGTTTGGGGGCGGGGTTCCCGATCGGTGCGACCCTCGCGTTGTCCGAGCGTGCCGCTGGCCTGCTCGGCGCCGGCGATCACGGCACCACGTTCGGCGGGAACCCGCCCGCGGCGGCCGCTGCGTTGGCAACCCTGCGGATCATTGAGTCTGAAGGTCTGATCGCGCGGTCCGCCGCCGTGATGGATCGACTGATGGCCGATGTCGGAGCGCTAGACCACCCACTTGTCGCCGGTACCAGGGGTGCCGGCTCGCTGCGGGCCATCGTCTTGGCGCGGCCGGTGGCGCCGCGGGTCGCGACCGCAGCGTTGAAAGCCGGGTTCATCGTCAACGCGGTCGCCCCGGATGCGATCCGTTTGGCCCCTCCGCTAATCCTGACCCCGGACCAAGCGGCCGGGTTCGTCGAAGCGCTACCCGCGCTGTTCGATTCGGCCACGAGTGCCTAGGCCCCTACTGAAAGGATGTTCCCGTGACCCGACATTTTCTGCGCGACGACGATCTGACAAACCTTGAGCAACGCGAAGTCCTTGCCCTCGCGCTGGCAGCCAAGCGGGACCGCCTGAGCTTGAGGCCCCTGGAAGGACCGCGGACAGTGGCGATCCTGTTCGACAAACACTCGACCCGCACTCGGGTCTCATTCGCGGTCGGGGTCGCGGAAATGGGTGGATATCCGCTGATCATCGACGCGTCAGCGTCGCAAGCGGGCCGTGGGGAAAGCATCGAGGATACGGCTCGTGTCCTGGACCGCCAATGCGCCGCCATCGTCTGGCGGACGTTTGGGCAGTCCAACGTGGAGCGCATGGCGGCGGTGTCGCGGGTGCCCGTGATCAACGCCCTGACGGACAGTTTCCATCCGTGTCAGGTGCTGGCCGATCTAATGACCGTGGCGGAGGAACGCGGCGGGATCGGCGCGTTGCCCGGCACGAAACTCGCATATTTCGGCGACGGCGCCAACAACATGGCCCAGTCCTACATGTTGGGTGGCGCGCTGGCCGGAATGTCAGTGGCCATCGCGACGCCCCCTTCGCACCAGCCGGACCCCTCGATTGTCGCCGCCGCCCACGAGTTGGCGTTGGAAAACGGGGGAGTGGTCGAGGTCACCGCGGATCCGCTTGCGGCAATCGCCGGAGCGGATGCGGTCGCGACCGACACCTGGGTGTCGATGGGCATGGAGGGTGAGGCTTCCGAGCGCTCGACGCCCTTCGCGCCCTACCGAGTGACGCAGGATTTGATGAGCCGGGCCGGCCCGGGCGCCATCTTCCTGCACTGCCTTCCGGCCTACAGGGGCCACGAGGTCGCGCCCGAAGTCATCGACGGGCCCGCCACCCGTGTTTGGGACGAGGCCGAGAATCGCTTGCACGCTCAGAAGGCCTTGATCGCGTGGTTGCTGGAGCAATCGTGAACCGATCCTGCCTGGTTCACCTCCAAAGGAGCGGACGATGACGGCCCACCCCGCCCCACCGCTTGTGCCCGGGACCAAGGCCGCCCGCCACGCACTGATTCGGGCACTGCTTGGGCGCCAAGCGATCCGTTCCCAGCAGGAGTTGGCGGGGCACCTCGCGGGAGACGGTGTGCAGGTCACCCAAGCAACGCTGTCGCGAGACCTGACGGAGCTGCGCGCCGAAAAGGTGCGTTTGGCGGACGGTTCCTGGGTTTACACGGTGCCGAAGGAGGGAGGCGAGCGGTCGCTGAGGCCGATCGAAGATCGGGAGATGCTGGCCACCAGGCTGGCCCGCCTCGCGGGGGAACTGTTGGTCACGGCCGAGGCCTCCGGCAACATCATCATCCTGCGCACACCGCCGGGTGCCGCCCACTTTCTGGCGAGCGCCATCGATCACTCGGTGCTGCCCAGCGTCATCGGCACCATCGCGGGCGACGACACCATCATGGCGGTCACTCGCGAACCAGACGGTGGGGCGGAGGTGGCGGAGCGGTTCCTGGAACTCGCCTCGGGCACCCCGCCGGCCACCACGCCTCAAACTCCGAACCCGCCAATCCAAACCTCACACAAGGAGAATCATCATGGCTGAACGCGTTGTACTGGCCTATTCGGGCGGACTGGACACGTCCGTGGGCATTGGATGGATCGGTGAGGCCACCGGCGCGGAGGTGATCGCCGTTGCCGTGGACGTAGGCCAGGGCGGTGAGAACTTGGAGACGATCCGCCAACGCGCGCTGGCGTGCGGGGCCGTCGAGGCCTACGTGGCCGACGCCCGCGAGGAGTTCGCCACCGAATACTGCATGCCCGCCTTAGCGGCGAACGCCCTCTACATGGACCGGTACCCGCTGGTCAGCGCGTTGTCTCGGCCGGTCATCGTGAAGCATCTGGTGCGGGCCGCCCGTCAATTCGAGGCGGATACGGTGGCGCACGGCTGCACTGGGAAAGGCAACGACCAGGTCCGATTCGAAGTCTCTATTACGTCTCTTGCGCCGGACCTGAAATGCCTCGCGCCGGTGCGCGATTTGGCTTTGACTCGGGCGGCCGCCATCGAGTACGCCGAACGGCGCTCGCTGCCGATCGAGACCACCAAGTCCTCACCGTTTTCCATCGACCAAAACGTGTGGGGTCGGGCCGTGGAGACCGGGTTCCTCGAGGATATTTGGAACGGCCCTACGAAAGACGTCTACACATACACCGACGATCCGGGCTTCCCGCCAATCGAGGATGAGGCGGTCATTAGGTTCGCTGGCGGAGTCCCAGTTGAGATCGACGGCCGGGCGGTCACGCCGCTTCAGGCCATTCAAGAGATGAACCGGCGCGCCGGCGCACAGGGCATCGGGCGAATCGACATCGTGGAGGACCGCCTGGTAGGCATCAAATCGCGCGAGGTTTACGAGGCGCCGGGTGCCGTCGCCCTGATAGCCGCCCACGCGGAACTCGAAAACGTGACCGTTGAGCGCGAATTGGCCCGGTTCAAGCGCACCGTGGGGCAGCGCTGGACCGAATTGGTCTACGACGGCATGTGGTTCTCCCCGCTGAAGCGGGCTCTGGACGCTTTCATCGCTTCGACCCAGGTGTTCGTGGAGGGGGAAGTGCGCATAACCCTCCACGGCGGGCGGGCCGTGGTGACGGGAAGGCGGTCCGAGGCCAGCCTCTACGACTTCAACCTTGCCACCTACGACGAGGGCGACACCTTCGACCAGTCCCAAGCCCGGGGCTTCATCGAGCTGTACGGCATGCAGTCCAAACTCGCTGCCGCCCGGGACGCGAAACTCGGCCGCGCGCCGGTCTTGTAGGCCGTGGCCTTCCTCCGGCCACCGATCTGCCGCCCGGGACGCGAAACTCGGCTACGCCTCGGTCTTGTCAGGCCGCGAACGCGCCGGACCGGCTGAGGCGTCCCGGCCCATCGCCGGACGGCATAATTGGTTGTTGCGCCGCGAAGAGGGTGGGGACGCCATCGTCCGTGCCGGGGCGGCGCGCCCACATCGGCAACACACGCGAGAACGGAAGTAGGCAACACAATGAAAACGATTGCACTAACTGGCACGGACGTCGTGGCGTCGAACGTCATCGTCGGCCTGATGCGGATCGAACCGCTGGACGACGCACAGATCCGGGCCATGGTCAAGGCCGGCCGCGACGCCGGCGTGAACTTCTTCGACACGGCGGATGTCTACGGATCGCAAGATCACCTGGCCGAACGCCGCCTGGCCGAGGCCCTGCACCTGACCGCCGCGCAGCGCGCCGAGATCTACATCCAAACAAAGGGCGGGATCGTGCGCGACGACGGCCCCTACTTCGATTTCTCAGCCAAGCACCTGCTGGAGGCCGTGGACGGATCGCTCAAGGCGCTGAACACGGACTACATCGATGTCTACCTCCTGCACCGGCCCGACGCACTGGTGGAACCGGATGAGGTGGCGGCGGCTTTCGACCGGTTGCACTCGCAGGGAAAGGTCCGTCACTTCGGGGTCTCGAACCACACGGTGGGGCAGATGGAACTGCTGCGCCGCTCGCTCAACCAGCCCATCGTGGCCAACCAGCTACAGCTGTCTGTCACGCATGCGCCGCTCATCGCCGAAGGGGTCGCCGCGAACATGCAGGCGCTTCCCCAGTCGATCGACCGC
>JAIRXV010000045.1 GCA_031268115.1 Bifidobacteriaceae bacterium | reverse complement strand
CCTGGGCGCACGCCCAACTGCAGGCCATCCGCGCCGATCCGGCATTCCTAGGCGGTGAATACTACGATGCCCCTCCCGGTGGGGGACCGCATGCGGGGCTGGCGCTCGCCCGGCAAATCGCCCACACCACCTACCGGTCCGCCGAGGAGCTGGACACGCGTTTCGGGCGGGACGCGCAAGGCATCGAGGAACCGCTCGGTGGGGGCGGGCGTTTCGCCGTGCAGTCCTATCTGGACCACCAAGGCGCCAAACTGCCACCCCGTTTCGACGCCAACAGCTACATCGTGCTGACCGAAGCCATGCTCTCCCACGATCTTGGCCGCGGTCGCGGTGGGGTCGCGGCGGCCCTCGCCACCATACCGTCTGCGGCGCTGGTGGTGGCCGTGGACTCGGACCGTCTGTTCTTGCCCGAGAAATCGGCCGAAATCGCCTCGGGCCTGCCGGGGCTGGACGGCCTCCATTTGGTTCACAGCGCGTATGGGCATGACGGGTTCCTCATCGAGTTCGCGCAGCTCGCACCC
Source organism: Bifidobacteriaceae bacterium (assembly GCA_031268115.1). Classification (GTDB taxonomy): domain Bacteria; phylum Actinomycetota; class Actinomycetes; order Actinomycetales; family WQXJ01; genus JAIRRT01. Next base: position 3,769 of record JAIRXV010000045.1, on the reverse strand, counting down.
GTAATCCGGGACTTCATGGAGCACAAACGGGCGTGAGGGCGCGCCGGGCGGTGGATCCGTCTGCACCTGGTGACACCGGGGGTCTGAGTGCCACTCGGCTCCGGTGGTGGTACGCTTGGCGGTGTGACCGCCGCTGTAATGAGCCAGAAGGGAAGGGTCGTGGTGCCTTTGGAAGTGCGCCAGCGCCACGGCTGGGATGACGGCACGGCCCTCGTGTTCACAGACGGACCCGATGGCGTCCGAGTCATGTCTGCCGATGAAGCTCTGGCCGCATTCAGAGCGTCTCTGCCCAGTGGACCGAGCCCGGTCACTGACCTGATTGCGGAACGCAGGGCCGAGGCGGCCCGGGAAAGTGGCCCGTAGCAGTGGCGGCCGTCACCGTCCTTGACTCCTCGGCCGTCCTGGCGTTCTTGTGGGGGGAGCCGGGGGCCGACGAGGTGAGGCAAGCGCTGGCAGGAGGACCGGCCGTGTGCACGGTGGTCAATTGGGCGGAGGTACTGGCCAAGATCGTTCGGGCTGGCGCCGACCCGAACGCTGCGGCGAACGTGCTTACGGCGCTGGGATTGCGCATCGAACCCGTCACCAAGGACGATGCCGAGGCCGCGGCGACACTGTGGGTCGCCCACCAGCATCTGTCGTTGGGTGACCGATTCTGCCTTGCCACTGGTATGCGCTTCGGCGGTGCCGTCTTGACCGCAGACCGCGCCTGCTCCAGCGTCCTACCCACAGTCCACCTGATCCGCTGACGAGGCGGACCGGAGCGCTCGAGCCAGGGCGGTGGCGTGCGCCTTGCACTGAGGCAAGGAATTGGACTTCGAGGGAGGCACACGATGGAGACTGCGACAGTGACGAGCAAGGGCCAGATCACTATTCCGGTCGAGGTCCGGCGCAAGCTCAGGATTCAGGCCGGCAGCCAGCTTGATTTCATCGAAGAGAAGCCGGGCCAGTTCGCCATCCGGCCCCCGAACGGCGAAGCTGAAGGACCTGTTTGGCATGGTTGAGACGCCGATCCATCTGACCCTGGAGGAGATCGACGAGGCGATCGCGCAGGGCGCCGCCGATTCGGTGGGCGCACCGCGGTGATTGGGCTCGACACAAACGTCCTGGTCCGCTTCATCACCAAGGACGATCCAGACCAGTCGCCCACGGCCGCCAAGTTCTTGGATTCGCTGACGCGTAAGAACCCTGGCTACCCGAGTTTGACGGGTTTGGTGGGCTCTTCCCCCCTATGAGTGGGTGGTGGGGCCGCCGGTTTGCTCTTCGCTGTTGGGTGGAACGGCGTTGGGCGCCCGGTGGCCAATTGCGGTTGGTTCTCGGGGGGCCTGGAGCTGGGGTCAACCGGAGGCGGTTCCATATCCGCGAGTTCTTCGGTGCTCTTGCCGAGCACTACCGGGTTTACGTAAGGGCAGGCCGCCAGCAACGCCTCCAATTCCGGCACCGTCAGCAATCCGAACGCCAGGCAGAATGATCGCGTTCTGCCCGATCCAGATGTCGTTGCCAACCACGGTGTCGCCTTTGTGCGGCAAGTGTTGGGCCGAGTGATCGCGGGTTTCACATGGGTCGCGTCGTATCCGGGCACGGGCAAGCGCGCTGAGGAATCGGGTGGCAACGGCACCTTCCCAGCTTAGTTGGGGAATTGGTCATGGCCCCAGGGCGTCGAAGGGGATCACAGTCACGCCGTCCGGCCGGACGTGCGCGAACTCTCCGGTGCCTACCACGACTGCTAAGAAGGCTGGCGCGCGCTGACCCCCGGCCGCCATCTTGTCTCGTAACCGGATCAGCGAGGCGGCGCCCTGGTCGACCCGGTGGGCACCCAACTTGATTTCGATTCCGGCCCATTCGCCTGTTGGCGCGGTCACTATCGCGTCGGTCTCAAGGCCTGAGTTGTCGCGGTAGTGGCTTAGCCGTGCCCCGTTCATCGCGCAGTAGACCGACAAGTCGCGCAGGCAGAGGTTCTCGAACAGGAACCCCGTAGTCTTTGGATCGTCCACTAGCTTGTCAGGCGTGGCGTTCATCGCCGCCGCTGCGAGCGATGGATCGACCAGCATGCGCTTGGGCGTCTGCCTTAGTCGCACCGGTGAACGCAACGCTGGAGCCCATGCTTCTATCGACACCAGAACATACAGTCGCGTCAAGACGCTCAAGTAGCCGGTGATGGTATTGGGTGCTAGGGATTGCCCGGTGACGGCCTCAAGGTCGCGCCCCAAGGTCGCGTTGGTGGCAACGGTGGCCGTGGTGCGGCCTACGGCCGCAATCAACGCTCGCAGTTTGTCCGGATCGCGCTGTCCGCCGTCAAGCCGTGCGGCATCCGAGTGCACAAGGCCGTCTAGGTAGAGAGCTGGCAGGGCCATCGCCTGGCTGACCGGCATTCCTGGCGACGACGGCCATCCGCCCACCAGAACGGCATTCAGCAGGGATTCTTCGGTCGCTTGGCCGGTCGCGCTGGGCAATTGGACGCCGCGCAGCAGGCCATGGAGGGAGACTTGGCCGGTCGATAGTCCCGTTTCGGTCGAACTGAGTGGCCACAGCCGCAGCCGCGAGATTCGGCCCGTCCCGCTGTGGGCGGTCGCGTGTTCTGAGAACGTGGACGAACCAGTCAAGATGAACTGCCCAACGCCCGGTGCCTGGTCCACCTGCAACCGCACCGCGTCCCAAATCGCGGGGGCGTCTTGCCATTCGTCTATCAACCTTGGCTGGGCGCCTGCCAACAGTGACAACGGTTCTTCAGTGGCGCGCCGCCGGTTGCGGTAGTTCGCGGTCGGGTCTTGCAGCAAGACCTCAGAGCGCGCCTGATTGCGTGCCAACCAGGTCTTGCCGCACCATTTCGGGCCGTCAACCACGACCGCGCCGGTCACCCCAAGCAGGTGTTCTAGGAGCCTGTCCGCCAGCCTCGGACGGTAATTCTCGGGCCGCAACGTCGGAGAGTCAATTTGCACAGCACTCAGAGTAGTGTTTGCACAGCACTCATTCCAACCGACTGCGTGACCCTGATTGCTGAGGGGCGGGTCGCCCGCCGCTGTAGTGGCATCGGTACCGGTGTCATCATGGGCGTTCGTTTCGCCGAGTCAGGTTCCGAAGCCACCGGGGTCGCTGTCACAGCGGTGCGCTAGCAGCACGAAGGCGCTCCGATAGGCCACCATCGCAGATTGGGCTAGCTCGAGCGCCTATGGTTTCTCAGGACGTCGGTGACAGTTCCGTGTCAGGACATCGGTCACGGCCGAGGCTAGGTCGGTGCTGAAAACACCAACCTAGCAATGCTAGCTGCGCGTGGCCGCAGGCCGGCCGGTGACGGGTGGCGGGTCGGCGTTGGCCGTGGGGCTGCGGTTGTTGACGCGCTGCTACGGTGGAGCGCGTCTGGTGGGAAGGCGGAAGCTCATGGTCCGGTGGTTGCGCGTCACCCGAGATTCCTATTTCGGGTTGTTCGGTTTGGGGTTCGCGGCGCTCGCGCTGCGGGAACTGCCGTGCCGCCCGCGCCACCCGCCCCGCGGTGTCCGCGCTGGACTTGTTCGCCATCGCCACGTCAGCGCCGTCATCCGATTTCAGCGAGCCGGTCAACGAGCGGACCCGGAACCGGTTCAGCACTTTCGAGGCGATCAGATCCTCCACATCGCGGGTCCCTCACCGCCCGGTCCAGATCGTAAGCCACCACAGCGCCCACCCCGCCCTGGGCGAGGAACCCCAGCGTCGCCCGGAACTTGGGGCGAACCACCCGGTGCACCCGCTCACCTGATGGCAACGTGATCACACGCTGCTTGAACGCCGACGTGTC
>JAIRXV010000044.1 GCA_031268115.1 Bifidobacteriaceae bacterium | reverse complement strand
GTAATTGTGGTCGCCGCTTTGGCGGTGTCGTTTATTCTTAAACAATTACTGATTCAACCGTTTTCGATTCCGTCTGGATCAATGGAGGACACGCTTGAAGAAGGCGACAGAGTGCTTGTGTCGAAACTCGCGCCCGGCCCGCTCGATTTGCATCGGGGGGACATTGTGGTGTTCAAGGATCCCGGCGGTTGGTTGACGCCGCTGCCTGAACCGCACCGAACAGGCGTTGGGAATGCGTGGCATGGATTCTTGGAGGCCGTGGGGTTGGCGCCGCCGGATAAGGACCAGTTCTTGATCAAACGGGTTATCGGGCTCGGCGGAGACACCGTGGAGTGCGAGGTGACGGGTGTGGGCCGGCCGGGCGTGCTATCCGTCAACGGGACGGAGCTGACAGAACCCTACTTGGCGGAAGGCACACTGCCCTGTACCGAAAAACTGACGGTGACGGTACCCGACAATGCGCTGTGGGTCATGGGTGACAACCGGCAAGGTTCGATGGATTCGCGCTATCACAGGGATGGCAGGCTCGATGGAGCGGTGGACCTCGATTTGGTGGTGGGGGTGGCCAAGGTGCTTCTGCCGCCGATGTCCGAGATGTCCCGATTCGGTGTTCTGCGCAATCCCGGCACAACATTCAGCGAAGTGCTCGACCCGGAATGGGTAGACCTAGTCTAGGGCCGAGCGAGGAGAATTCAGTGGCAGACGAACAGCACGGAGCGCCTAAAGACGGTCCGTCAGCGACCGTTCATTCGATGATCGGCGGCCCGGCTAGGGGTGGAATCATAAGCGGAAACGATTCGTCGATCCCCGATGCCGATCCGGTAGACGCAGGCGACCCAGCCGGTTCGACACCGCCGGAAGATGGGGCCGATGGCGACGAAGCCCCGTTGGCTCTGAAGGAGATCGTGTTTCGGGCGTCCAAAGAGATTGCCTTTGTGGCGCTCGCGGCGATAATTCTGTCATTCGCGTTGAAAACGTTCCTGGTGCAGTCGTTCTTTATCCCGTCTGTCTCGATGGAAAACACTTTCCTGATCGATGACCGCGTGATGGTTTCCAAACTCGCTCCCGGTCCGTTGGGAGTACATCGCGGGGATATCATCGTGTTTGCAGATCCGGGCGGTTGGCTCAGCGCGCCCGCCTTGCCGCAAGAGACCGGCGTGGGGGCGTGGGTTCATGGCGCGTTGCAGGCGCTCGGGTTGGCTCCGTCGACAGCGGAGGAGTTCCTGATCAAACGGGTGATCGGGACTGGCGGGGATCGTATCGAATGCGTCCTGGGCACTCAAGACCGCAACGGCAACGGGCAACCGGACGGTGCTATATCGGTCAACGGAGTCCAACTAGACGAGACCACTTACCTCAAACCGGGTGAAGTGGCTTGCGAAGCACCCCTGGATGTGACCCTTCCGAAGAACGACCTATGGGTAATGGGCGATAACCGCGGCAACTCGGGCGATTCCCGCGCCCACATGGCCGAAGGCAGCGGTGGTGGGGTTTCGTTGGACCTAGTGGTGGGCGTGGCAAAGATCCGCACGTGGCCGCTGAACCGTTTCGGGCTGCTGCGCAATCCGGGCAGCGTGTTTGCCGATGTTCCAGCGCCGGAAGCGAGGTGAGATGCATTGAGCGCCGAAGACCTGGAGAGCTATGAAGCCGAGATGGAGTTGGCGTTGTATCGGGAGTACCGCGATGTGGTCTCCTTGTTCACCTACGTAGTGGAAACCGATCGGCGCTTCTATCTCGCGAATCAAGTGGATTTGCAAGTCCGGTCCGCTGGCGGGGAAGTGTTCTTCGAAATAGCGATGGCCGATGCGTGGGTGTGGGACGTGTATCGTTCCGCCCGTTTTGTTCGCACCGTGCGAGTGCTGACGTTCAAGGACGTGAACATAGAAGAACTCGCGAAGTCGGACCTAGAGCTACCCAGGTAACAAGACAGCTTCGACGCGCACGATCGGGAATGAGAGTACGCGTCAGGCGCTCCGAGAGTTCCAGTCATGCACAGTCCGTGGGGCCAACGAGTACGGGTTATGCACAGTCCGTTGCGTCTTGGACTGCGCGATGTCAGCGGGTGATCGCAGACTTGGGGAGTGAGAAGAACTCCCGGGCCTTCTGGGCCTCCCGCCCCCGTCGCGTCCTCGCCGCTGCGAGCCGGAGCGGCGCGCAGCGAAGGCGACCCAGCGCGAGAAGTGGCGGATCTGGCTAGGGAGGGGACGGCATCGTCCTGGGGTTTGTCGCGCCGTGACATAGGGACCTTGGGGGAGGGGGCAGCGGCCAGTTTTCTCGTTGCCCGGGGCATGGCGGTGCTGGGCCGGAACTGGCGTGGCCGCGACGGAGAGATCGATATTGTGGCGTTGGCTCCTGGAGACACGCTGGTGATTGTCGAGGTCAAGACACGCACAGGGACGGGATTCGGGATGCCGGCCCTCGCCGTGACAGCATCGAAATACGCGCGTTTGCGACGGCTTGCCGCCCAATGGGTGGCCGCCCACGGCTACCGGCCCGCGGCGATACGGATCGATGTGGTCGGTGTGTTGGCTTCGCGGCGAGGAGAGATCTTCGACATCGACCATATTGAAGGAGCGTTTCGGTGAGGCCACCGCCAGTGGGACGGACCCTGGCGGTGACTCTTGAGGGGTTGGCCGCCACCATCGTGGCCGTGGAGGTCATCGCAATCGCGAACGTTCCCACCTTCATCATTACGGGCCTGCCCGACACCGCGCTGGCCGAATCTCGCGACAGAATCCGGGCCGCGTTCGCCTCAACCGGATTCGCGTGGCCGAACAAACGCGTGACGGTGAATCTATCGCCCGCCGCAGTCCACAAGACGGGCTCCGCGTTCGATGTCGGTATTGCCGTCGCGGTGCTCGCGGCGGCCGGGATCATCTCCCCGGACACCATCAGGGATGCAATGCATTTGGGGGAGTTGGGACTGGACGGGGTGCTGCGCCCGATGCATGGCACACTAGCCGCCGTGGCCGCCGCCCGCGCCGCGGGCATTGAGCGGGTAGTTGTTCCGGCGGCGAATTACGCAGAGGCGAGCTTGATCCAGGGTGTTGAGATCATTGGGGCCGCGACCTTGGCCGAACTGGCCGAATCCTATGGGGCCGAAGTCCCCTGGCATGTGATCCCGGGGTCATCCCCGGTCCAAGGTGCGGTGGTGCCGGGGATCTCGGGCGTCGCTGCAGCGCCGCGGGCGGACGCGGACTTGGCGGACGTCATCGGCCAGGCGGTAGCCAAGGAGGCCCTCGAAATCGCCGCTGCTGGAGCCCACCACATGCTCATGTGCGGGCCACCGGGCACAGGCAAAACCATGCTTGCCTCACGCCTCCCGGGGGTCCTTCCGCCACTTGACGACGACGCCGCGATCGAGGTGACCGCCGTTCATTCGATCGCCGGAATGTTTCGACCGGATGGTGGCCTCATCCGGCGCCCCCCGTTCGAGGCCCCTCATCACACCGCGACACCCGCCGCCATCGTCGGTGGTGGAAGCGGTATCCCTAGGCCCGGCGCGGCCTCCCGCGCCCACCGAGGAATCCTGTTCCTCGATGAGGCTCCGGAGTTTTCGGCTCGGGTGTTGGAGACTTTGCGTCAACCTTTGGAGCAGGGGCGGATTGTGTTGGCTCGTGCGAAAGGTCAGGCCACCTATCCGGCCCGGTTCCAGTTGGTGTTGGCGGCCAATCCGTGTCCGTGTGGTCTTGCTATCGGCAAGGGGTTGGAGTGTCGGTGTTCTGCGGTGGCGAAGCGTCGGTATTTGGAGCGGCTGTCGGCGCCGTTCCGAGATCGGATCGATTTGCGGATCGAAGTCGATGTTGTGCGGCCGTGCGATGTTTCGGGGGCCCCGCCTGGAGAGGGGAGTGTACGGGTGGCGGCGCGGGTTGCTGCTGCTAGGGACGCGCAGCGGGAGCGTTTGCAAGGGTGTGGGTGGGCAACAAATGGGGAGGTGTCGGGCAAATGGATACGTCGGCGGCTGGGTGAGGAGTCCGCTGCGGTGAAAGCCGTTGGGGACGCGCATCGGCTCGGTGTTTTGTCGATGCGTGGTTTCGACAGTGTGCTGCGTGTGGCGTGGACCATTGCGGACTTGGATGGTCGCGTTGCCCCTGGGGCCGGGGATGTTGATGCTGCTCTGGCTTTGCGATCAGGGTTGGATCGGTGAACGGGCCGGTGTTGTTCGAGACCGCTGACCCTTTGCTTGCGCGTGCCGCGTGGAGCCGGATTGCCGAGCCAGGGGATCGGGATGCTGGAGTTCTAGTTGGGCGTCTTGGGCCGGTCGCGGCACTTGAATGGTTGCTGGCGGTGGCTGATCGCGCGCCTGGGGGTGTTCGGTTCAAGGTTGATGGTGAGGTGCGAGGTGAGGGGAGGGCCGCCATCGTCCGTGGCGGGGTAGAGCGCGGTCTGGCTGTCGGATCGAAGGCCGCACCGGGTGCGGGTGAGGGCGTGCGTCGGGCCGTGGCGCGTTGGGTGGCGCGGTTGGAGAATCTCGATCCGCGGCGTGAGCTTCGCGTGCTGCGGGACCTTGGTGGGCGGCTGATTGTTCCGGAGGATCCGGATTGGCCTGACGGGTTGAGAGAGTTGGGCGACTCCGCTCCGCTCGCCCTGTGGGCGATTGGGGTGGAGTCGGCGCTTACCGACTTGGCGGGTTTCGTGACACCATCGGTGGCCGTGGTCGGCTCGCGGGCATCGACGCGGTACGGCGAGGCTGTCACCGCTCAAATGGTGGCGGGGTTGGTGGGTCAAGGGTTTGGGATCGTGTCTGGGGGGGCCTTTGGGATTGACGCGGCCGCTCACCGCGCCGCCCTCGGGTGTGGCGGACGGACCGCAGCGGTCATGGCAGGGGGCGTGGACCGTCTCTACCCGAAAGGCAACACGTCGCTGCTGCGGGAGATCGTGCGGGTAGGGGTAGTGCTGTCGGAGGTTCCACCGGGGTCGGCGCCGCGCCGCGAGCGTTTCCTCGCACGGAACCGCTTGATTGCGGCGATGACTACAACCACGGTGGTGGTTGAGGCGGGATGGCGGTCCGGCGCCCGCAACACTGCGTCTCACGCGGCCGGCCTCGTTCGGCCTGTCGGTGCGGTGCCGGGTCCGGTGACTTCGGCAGCGTCAGCGGGTTGCCACCGGCTCATTCGAGATGGCATCGCCACATGTGTGACGGACTGTGACGACGTTATTGAGCTGATCGGTCCTATTCGCCTGGACCTAGGCGCGGGGCCCGGTCCGCAACGACTCCTGGACGACTTCAAACCGGCGGAGCGCGTGGTTCTGGATTGCTTGCCGGCGCGGAGTGTGGCCAGCGTAGAGTCGGTTGCGGCAGCAGCGGGCCAACCCGTGCGCACCGTCTTGGCCGCCTTAGGTGCACTGGAACGACGAGGCGCCGCCCACCGCGCAGGCTCCGGGTGGGCAAGAGGCAGCGGATCCGCGGGGTAGGGACTATTGCGATCGCCGCCGACCGCCGATAATCTGTGCGTGGGCATCGCCGCCCACCTGACCAAGAGGGGGTCTTCATATGTTCAAACCACGAAAGTGGCGGCCTCGGAGCAGTCTTGCCATGGGAGCCTTACTCCCAGCGGTAGGCGCCGTTGCCCGGCCTCTGGACACCGTGATTGCCGGTGGTGACGCCAGGGCCATGCGTCGAACTCGTCCCTCGGTAGGAAGGTCTCAGGCGCCAGGAAGGGCTACCGTCTCATTGGCTGCTCGGCGCGTTCCAGGCGGCCAGAACACCAGCGGCCCAGGGCTCAGCCACTTGGCGGCGGGTATTCTTGTCGCGACCGCTCTCCTCGTCCTTCTTGTCCCCGCCGGTTGCGCCCGTGAGGACGCTATCTCTGGCCCCCTAAACCAGCACTCGTTTGGGGTCGCGATCACCGACTCAGAGGTCGCGTTGGACCAAACGCTTGTACAGGTCGTGACCCCGCTTGATCGCCTATCGATGTTGCCCAATGAGAGCGGTTTAGTCGAAGTAGCGGCGGCAATTGTTGTCAATGACTGTATGGCAGCGAGCGGTCACGAACGCTACTTCTCTGAGGCTCTCTTACGAGAGTATCTTGACCACCCACCCCTCAGCCCCGATTGGCGTTTTGGCCTGTGGAACGCCCCGTACGTCGCCGAGTATGGCCCAATAGGGGAGGGACACGAGGTCTTGGAGCGCCTGGCGGGGCCCGAGAATGATTCCAAGGAATACCTCGACGCGCTTGATGAATGCCGCAACAGCGCCTCGGCCCTGGAGTTCGAAGCCATTTCAATACACTCTCCGGTGACATCAGACCGGGGTGATCTCTTGCTGGAGACTTCCGTTGCGGCCTATGACAGGGCGCAGACCGATCCCCGTTGGGAAGAAGTGGTGCGTGAATGGCAGTCCTGCGCGGTAGCCAAAGGCCTCACCATTTCGTCTGATTGGGAACTCTCGTCGCAGGAGTCAGATGGGACTTCGGGAGCTGGGCCGCTTGGCGATGAATTCACGAGCGAAGAGATGCAAGCATCGGTGATTGAAGCTGAGTGTTCAGATAGTGTAAATGCAACCGAGGATCTTGCTTCTGTGGTTGCGCGCTACGAACTTGAACTCGTAAGCGCACGTTGGTCAGACTTCGAGGAACTATACAGGGCGGCTAGGACTACCGTGGAGGAAGCGGGTCGCTTGGTAAGCGAGCGAATGTGAAGACTAGTGGATAGCCGATCGGATTGGCCCTTGGTAAGGCATCGAGAGGACAGAATTGTTACGAATCCTGGTCTGCTGAAGTGACGCCAAACGGCGAAAGCCGTTTGGCGTCACTTCATGCCCGGCTCATTGATATACTCTGAGTGCACTTTCTTGATCTGTGGCTGAAGAGCCAGTGCTCTTGTGTGTTCGGCGGTCGGAGTTCGTATTTCGGGCACGTCTCTGGGCGTGCCCTTGGTCAAAGTGCAAGAAGAGATGCGCGAAAGGCAGTGAGGCTTGGGGATCAGAACTGTTGTTGCGGGAACAACTGTCGTTCCTGCCGGCTTCTTATGCACATAATGGGAGGCAGCCAGAGCCTGCTGGGGGCATGGGGATTCTGAGCCGATTACCGCAAACACATTGTGTCCGCGGCCAACCAAACCGGGTACGGGAGAAGAAGGGAGTATGACTTGCGCCGTGTGAAGTCGAGTTCGTTGAGACGCGGGTGGGTGTTTGCAACGCCCAGCATCGCTGCACTGTTTACTCAAACCAGCTGTTCGGGAGCGGCGACGCATCCTAGGGAGGATGGTACTTCTGAGAGCGTACCAGCAGGGGATTTGCACCTGCATCGAGGCGGAGGGGGGCCGCGGTTTCCGGGCGAAGCGCAGAGTCGCCAACGGATCTCGCAGTGCGCGTATTGGCGGATCCGGTTCTTGAGGACCTCTACGTAGTTCCTGGACTGCCATAGGGACGAGGGTCAGTTGTGGCGGAGATTCGGGAGCAACTAGAGCCCACCGGAAAGGAAACCAGTGTCGCGAAAGAGGCGATTCGGATTGAGATGGAGGATTGCCTTGAGGCGAGCGGATACGAGTAATATCCCGCGCGGACCGCAGAGGCAGAAGATGAAGGGACTGTAGCCTTCCGGATCTGGCGCCTGGACCCAAACCGACCCTGGCGGTCGTCAAATGAGCGCTGACATCGCCGGGGAGATCATCCACGCAGCCCGCGAACTCAAACTACCGACCGTCCGGGACGTGTTCGCCCAGCTCGGCGACCAAGCCCGGGCCGAGGCGTGGAGCCATGAAGAGTACCTGGCCGCGGTGCTTGCCCGCCAGACCACGTCCAGGGCCCGCAACAGCGTCAACGCCCGCCTAGCCCAGGCCCGGTTCCCCGCTGTCAAAACACTCGCCGAGTTCGACTTCTCGCCGCTGCCGCCGCCCACCCGGGACACCATCGCCCACCTGGCCACATCCACATTCGTACCCAAATGCGACAACGCGATCCTGGCCGGCCCGCCCGGCGTCGGCAAAACCCACCTGGCCATCGCCATAGGCCGCGAGGCCTGCCAGCACGGCTGGCGGGTCGCGTTCGACTCTGCGTCCCGGTGGGTCGCGTATCTCGCCAGCGCCCACCAAACCGGACGCTTGGACGCCGAGCCGCACCGCCTGGACCGCTACCGGCCGGTGGTCTGCGACGAGCTCGGCTACCTGCCACTGGACACCCAGGAGTCCAGGACATCATCGCCGCCCATCGCACCAGTGGCGAGGGCGTCCAGAGACACTGGAACTAAACACTGGCATTGCCTGTCTGGATCATTGAAATGCGCCCACTGCGGTCATTCCCTGCGGTAGACCCACACCTGGGATGCGCATGCTAAAGTATGAGTATGGCAGTGTTGGAGCGGCGATTGCAGGTCCTGATCGACCCCGAGCGTGGCGAGCAGCTGGAGCGGCTGGCCAAAGCGCAGGGCAAATCGGTAGCTGCCGTGGTTCGTGATGCGGTGGACGATCTGTTGGCCCGCGACGCCGCGGTCAAGCAGGCCGCGCTGGAGCGGCTGCTGAAGCGCGCGGAGGCGCCAGAACTCTCGCCGTCTGAGGACTGGCCGCTCATCAAGGCCCATATCGAGGAAGACATTCACCGAGGGTTCAGCGCATGAGCCTGACCGCGTTGATCGACTCCAATGTCCCGATCTACGCGCTGGGCGGCGATCACCCGGAAAAGGCCCCCTGCCTGGCGCTGCTCCGGGCGGCGGGCGCCGGCCAGCTCCGCGGAATTGCCAGCGCCGAGATGATCCAGGAACTGATCTACCATCGCCTGCGCGTGACCTCGGATCGGTCGTTAGCCGTCCGTGACGGCCGAGACGCTGCGGCCCTCTTCGAGATCATGCCGTTCGACGCCGCCGTGCTCGAGGTTGCCATGCGGCTGATTGAGCGAACCGCTTCCATTCGGGGGCGCGATGCCGTCCATGCCGCGACCGCGCTGGTGGGCGGCGTGGACACGATGATCTCAACCGACCCGGCCTTCGCCGCGGTGCCCGGCCTGAAATGGCTTGACCCTGCTGCCGCGGTCAAAGCCATCAGCGCCCAGCGGTAGCCGTCCCGCGTAGGCCTCACCATTACCGCCCTTAGGTGCCGAGCGTGACAGCCAGAGCGAGGCGCTCGGCATCTTCGGTGAGCTGGCCCGGTGTGATCTCAGCGAACGGGCCTGGCCCAACGCGACTGCGCCACACGCCGTTACGTTCGATCCCCCGCCACGCCGAGGCAAAGTTGCAGCTCCCTCCCGGCATCGGACAGCCTCGCTGGACGCGGCATCGCTTATCTGAATCCATGACCACAACACTCGGCACCGGGGCAAACACGGGTCTCGGCAAAGAAACCGCTCGTCAACTCGTCACCGCCGGGCACATCGTCCACATCGGAGCCCGGGACAAGGAACGGGGACGGGCCGCAGCCGAGGAGATCGGCGCGCGGCTTGTGTAACTCGACTTCACTGACGATGCCTCCGTCCATTCCGCTCTCGCCCTGATTGAGGGCGAGGTAGGCAAGGCGCGGCCCGTCTTGGTGATGTCACTCGACCAAGTCGACGCCGAGACACCCCATGAGCCGCTCGTAGTGGTCCCGTTCGCCTCCTCTCGCAGCCCCTCCCCATTCAGGCCCCCCGCACCCGCTGGCTTGGGGCTGGCGCGCAACTCGGTCGCCCTTGGACGCGCAGTGAGGTCGGTCGCGCGAAGCCGGCTCGTGGAGCGCGTGGGGCAGGCACCGACAGAGTTCGTGGAAGAGGTGGCAATCCTAGTTTCGGCACTGATAGGCGGACCAACGAGTAGTGTGCCCCCGTCGATGGGACACCAACCGAGGCGAGGCCTGACCGGTCGGGATTCATGATGGCGCAGCCAGCCAAGCCAACCCGCTATCTGACGGCAAACCATAACTGCACGGTATTGCCTTTATGCCCCTTCCTGGCCGCCTTGAGGCGGCTCCCCACCTGGGAACCCGCCTTCCCCACCTGGCGCCCCGCCTGGGAACCCACCTTCCCCACCTGGGAACCCACCTTCCCCACCTGGTGCCCCGCCTGGGAACCCGCCTTCCCCTCGGGGGAAGGCGCTGGGCGCGACTCCTGTTGGGGCACCGTCTGGGAATCCGTCCCCTGGACGGAACGCGCCGCCCATCAGGCCTGACGCGGAATCGCCTTCGGTGATACTCAACGCGGTCAGATCGCCTGAGTCGGAGTCTTCGGTCGAGCCCATCACGGTTACGGTGTCCCCGACTTCAAGATCGCTGGGGGATCCTTCCTCGACGTGGGTCACTTGGGTGTCGTCCGAGACGGTCACCGAGGTTGAGGATCCGTCCTCGGCGGTGATGGTCAAAGTCTCGCCGTCAACGCTCGTGATCTCGCCCCGCACCGTGCCGCCGGCGGCACCCCATCGGCCTTCCGCTCCTTGGCCCGTTGTACCGCTCCCCGGGCGCCCCGCGTAGGCGGACGGTGTGGGGTCTGGGGCGGTTGTCCGGCCAACGAAGAATCCTCCGCCAAACAGCACACCGACTGCGACGACCCCGCCGAGTATCCACGTGAGGACCGGCTTCTTGCTTTGCGGTGCCCGGACTGGCGCCAAGGACGATGGCGGCGTGGCCAGAACGTCAAGGGCGTGCGGCACGTTTGACTCGCCCCCCGGAACGTTTGGCTGTCCCGCCGGAGCGTTGAACTCGCCCCCCGGTAGGGGGGCCTGGGGTTGGGTTTGGTCTTGGCTGGGATCGGACATGGTGATCCTTTCTTTGTGGGGCGGGAACGGCATCGTGCATGGGTTTGGGCCTAGGAGGCCGCTGATAAAGCGGCCGACGACTGCGTCAACTGGATCGGCGCAGACCGCGCTGACCAGTTGAGACGCAGCAGCTAGCATTGTTAGGTCGGTGCTTTTCAGCGCCGACCTAGTCGTGACGCAAGGCGGCCACCGGGGTGAGTAGGGAAGCGCGGATCGCTGGGTAGCCGCCGAAGAACACGCCGATTGCCACCGAAACCCCGGCGGCCAGCACCACCGAACTGCCGGAGATGACCGGGCGAGTGCCGAGGATCTCGAAACGACTCGCCACAACCGCCGCGAGGATCCCCAAGAGCCCTCCCGCCAGGGAAAGCAGCGTGGCCTCCAGGACGAACTGGCCTGAGATGGCGGCCCCGGTCGCGCCTAGAGCCTTGCGGATACCGATCTCGCGGGTGCGTTCCGCGACTGTGACCAGCATGATGTTGGTCACCCCAATTCCGCCAACCACCAGGGATATCGCGGCGATAGCGGCGAGCATCGCGGACAGGGTCGAACTCACCGACGTCGACGCCTCCAGCAGTTGGGATTGGGTGGTGACAGTGAAAGCGGCCTCGTCGGAGGTGACGCCCAGCGAGGCGGCGACCACCGATTCGGCCTGTGCGGCGGCCAGATCGATTGCGTCCGCCGATGCCGCTTGGACCGTGATCGTGGACAGGGCACCGTATCCCGTCAGAGAGCGCTGCGCCCTGGTTAGGGGGATTACCATCCCGCTGTTGGCCGATGATCCGCCGGTCGTGTCCTTCGCGTGCAGGACCCCGTAGACCACAAACGGGGTCGAACCGACCGTGATGGTCTGGCCCACAGGGTCGGCCTCAGCGAACAGATCCTCTGCCAGTGTGGCGCCGATGACGGCCACCTTGCGGGCGCCGGCATCGTCCGCTTCACGGAACGCGGTGCCGATCGCGACCGGCGAGTTGGTCACGTCGAAGTAGTTGGCTGTGGTGCCAGTGATGGTGGCGGTGGTGGAAACCGTGCCCGCGGTGACGGTCTGAGATGTCGTGACCTGGGGCACCACCTCGGCGATGGCGGGTGCCGCCTCCTGGTCCGCAAGGGCATTGGCCTCATCCAGGGTGAGGTCTTGGAAGCGCGCCGACCATCGGGACATCCCCGAGGAGATGGTGATCGTGTTGGTGCCCAATCCCTCGATCTGTTCGCTCACCGAGGCCGTTGCCCCAGTGCCCACTCCCAGCAGCAGGATCACCGACCCCACACCGATCAGCACCCCCAGCAGCGTCAACGCTGTCCTGGTGACATTGCCGCCGATGCCGGCCAACGCCGAACGTAGAATCTCCAACGGACTCATGCCCGCACCCCCACTTTGGTCTGGCGGGCGCTCGGCGCGGCGACCACGTCAACGATCCGTCCGTCTTTCATGTGGGCGACGCGCCCGGCGTGGGCGGCCACTTCGCGGTCGTGCGTGATGAGAACGATGGTTCGACCGGCCCGGTTGATCGTCTCCAACACTTCCATGACCTGCTCGGCCGAGACCGAGTCCAGGTTGCCGGTCGGTTCATCGGCCAGCACCAAACTTGGGGCATTGACAAGGGAACGAGCCACCGCCACCCGCTGTTGTTGGCCACCGGACAGTTGAGTGGGCCGGTGCGAGGCG
>JAIRXV010000357.1 GCA_031268115.1 Bifidobacteriaceae bacterium | reverse complement strand
GACCGGCTACCCAGAGTGGCGCGGCCGACCTAGGACGGCCGGCACCTCAGCGCAACGAACGGCGGCGGCCGGTCGCACAGACCGCCGGGCACCACATGAGGGCCACCTCAAAACCAGAGACAACGACAGTGGTGAACACGCAGGCACCCCCGGCGGTCCGAGGCGAAGCCTCATTAGGAGGCCGCTGACAACGCGGCCGACGACTGCGCCAACTGGATCGGCGCAGACCGCGCTGACCAGTTGAGACGCAGCAGCTAGCATTGCTAGGTCAGTGCTTCTCGCCGACCTAGACCGCCCTCGGGTGGGCCTGGCGGTAGGCCGCTAGCAGCCGCTCGGCCGATACATGCGTGTAGCGCTGAGTGGTCGCCAACGACGAGTGGCCCAGGAGTTCTTGGACGGACCGCAGGTCCGCGCCGCCGTCGAGCAAATGGGTCGCGGCGGTGTGGCGCAATCCGTGCGGGGCGACATCGGGCACATCCGCCGCGGTCGCCAAATTGTGGATCGCGGCGCGGGCCTGGCGCTGACCCAGGCGTCCGCCGCGGACCCCGAGGAACAACGCTTCCGGGGACGATGGCGTCACCACCTGAGGGCGGCCCCGCACCGTCCAGGCCGCGACCGCCTCGGCGGCGGCCCGGCCGTAGGGCACCACACGCTCCTTGCTGCCCTTGCCGCGTACCCGGACGGTTCGGCGGGCAGGGTCGAGGTGGGTCAAATCGATTGCCACTAGCTCCGCCACCCGCGCACCGGTGGCGTAGGCCAACTCGGCCAACGCCCAGTCGCGTAAGGCCACAGGGTCTCCCTCCGCAGCCATCGCCTGAGCCGTTTCGACCATGGCGTTGGCGTCGGCCCGCGTTAGAACGTTGGGCAGCCTGCCCCCCTTTTGGGGCGAGGCCAAACGCAGCCCGGGATCGGCTGCGATCAGCCCTTCGCGCGCCGCCCAGGCCGTGAAGACCCGCGCGGCCGCCGCCCGGCGCGCCAGAGTCGACCTGGCATGGCCCGCTTCGTGGCCCTCAGCCAACCACGCACGCAACGCGGGCAGGCCTAAGGCGGCCAACTTGCCGGCATCGTCCACTTGGGCGTGGGCAAGCAGCGATGTCACATCTGCACGGTAGGCACGAACCGTGTGGGCCGAGCGCCCCCTCACCAAGGTGAGGTACCGAGCGAAACGCTCCACGATTGCCTCCGCGCTAAGGCTCCCAGCGCTGTCGGGACCATCACCCATGGTCCCAGTGTGCCCGGCGATCGCGACAGACCCTTGCCGCCGCGCGGAGGCGGCTCGGCTCGGAAGCGGCGCCGCGCGGGGAGCGGCGTGCGGGAGCTAATCCCGCGAGGGCTTCTATTTCTCGGCGGGGGCGAAGAATACGGCTCCCAGCGGCGGGATGCGCACTTGCGCCGAATACTCCAGACCGGACCACGGGATCTCCTCGGCGTGGACTCGCCCCAGGTTGCCAACCCCCGAACCGCCATACAGCTCAGAATCGGTGTTGATCAGCTCAAGCCAATCGCCACCGGCGGGTAGCGCCAGTCGATAGCCCTCGTGGGGGGTGCCGGCAAAGTTGACCACAACGGCCACCTGTTGTCCGTCTGGTGCCTTACGCAAATAGGACAGAATGTTGCGTCCCGAATCGTTCGCGTCGATCCACTGAAATCCCGCCGAATCGAAGTCTTCCGCCCATAGGGCCGGGGATGAGCGGTAGAGCGCGTTGAGATCGCGCACCAGAGTCATCACTCCACGGTGGTCTGCCCGGTCCAGCAACCACCAGTCCAACGAACCCTCTGAATGCCATTCTTGCTCCTGGGCGAACTCCGATCCCATGAATAGTAGCTGCTTGCCCGGGTGGGACCATTGGTAGGCGAATAGCGCACGGACCCCCGCGAGCTTCTGCCAGTTATCGCCGGGCATCTTCGAGTAGAGGGAGCCTTTCCCGTGTACCACTTCGTCATGGGACAACGGCAGCACAAAATGCTCTGAGAATGCATACACCATCGAGAAAGTGACTTCGCCGTGGTGATAGCGCCGGTTGATGGGATCCTCCGATAGATAGCGCAGAGTATCGTTCATCCACCCCATGTTCCATTTCAGCCCAAAGCCGAGCCCACCCACGTTGGTCGGGGCCGTCACCCCAGGCCAGGCGGTGGATTCCTCGGCTATCATGACGATCCCGGGCGTCCGCTTGTAAGCGGTCGCGTTGACCTCCTGGAGCATGTTGATGGCTTCGAGGTTTTCCCGCCCGCCGTATGCGTTTGGGGTCCACTGCCCCGGTTGGCGCGAGTAGTCGAGGTAGAGCATTGAGGCGACCGCATCGACCCTCAGCCCATCGGCGTGGAACTCCTCCATCCAGTAGGTCGCGTTGGCCATCAGGAAGTTCCGCACCTCGGTGCGGCCGTAGTTGAACACCAAGGTGCCCCAGTCCGGGTGCTCGCCGCGTTGCGGATCGGGATATTCGTAAAGCGCCGTTCCGTCGAACCGGGCCAAAGCAAACGCATCCTTAGGGAAGTGAGCGGGCACCCAGTCCAAAATGACGCCAATACCGGCCTGATGGAGCCGGTCAACCAAGTACCGGAAATCGTCCGGTGTGCCGTATCGAGCTGTCGGCGCATAATAGGAAGTCACTTGGTAACCCCAAGAACCTCCAAAGGGATGCTCGGCCACGGGCAAGAATTCGACGTGCGTGAATCCTAGGTCCGCCACATATTCGGGCAACTGCTCGGCCAGGTCGCGGTAGGTCAGCCCCTCGCGCCACGACCCCATGTGGATTTCGTAGACGCTCATCGGCCCGAGGTGGGCGTTGGTCCTAGCCCTACGTTCGAGCCAAGCTGCGTCACCCCATTCGTGGACGGCCTCAGTCACCACCGAAGCGGTAGCTGGAGGGATCTCAGTGGCGCGCGCCATCGGGTCGGCCTTCTGCAGCCACGAACCGTCACGGGTATGGATCTCGAACTTGTAGCGCGCGCCAACGCCGACATCGGGCACAAACACTTCCCACACGCCAGAGGCGCCAAGAGAGCGCATCGCGGTGGCTCCCGAAGTCCACGAGTTGAAATCGCCCACGACGCGCACGGCTTGCGCATTCGGTGCCCAGACAGTGAATGAGGTGCCAACCACCTGCCCCATGGTCGAAGGGAACTTTCTGATCCTGGCACCCAGCGCGTCCCACAGCTGCTCGTGGCGGCCCGTGGCGATCAGGTGTAGATCGAGTTCGCCTATGGTGGGCAGGAATCGGTATGGATCGTCGTTCAAGGCGGTCAGTCCGCCATAGGTCACCTCCACCCGGTAATCCGGGACTACCGCGCCGGCGAAGGCAGCAACCCAAATCCCGTCCTGCTCATGCTCAGCGGTATGGCGGGCGTCCGGCGTCACGAAGACGACGCCGTCCGCAAGAGGACGAAGCGTCCTCAGGGTGATCGCGCCATCGGCCACGTGACCGCCAAGCACGGAATGCGGATCGTAATATGTGCCGGCGGCGACGGCGGCCAGCGTTGCGGAATTGACTGCGAGCGGTTCAGGCTGTGTAGACCCCATTGCGGCACGGTAGCACCGCAAAGGCGGCCACGGCGCGTTCGGAAGGTCCCTCGCGGGGCAGATCCGGGCGCTTGTGGGATCGGCGTACTGTGACGGCATGACTAACGCCCTGCAAATCCCCGACCCTTCAGCGCAGCCTTCCACCGCCCGTAGGATCCTCCGAATCGTCAAAGCCGTCGTCTCGATCGCCATGTTGGTTTTGGGAGTCGCGTGGGTCGTATCTGGGGTACTGCAGGCCTCCTCCTGGGACTCGCCCACGGGCTACCGGGGCAGCGCTCAAGGGAGCGTCACTGCCGTGGCCGGTTTCGACCCGGACGGTTCCGCGGACCAGGGCTGCTCCGTTAGCTATGCCTTCGTTGTCGAGGGCCGGAGCTATCGGGGTGTATCCAGCGTCGGTTCGAACGCCGATTGCGCCAGCGTGGAGGGCGACGCCATAGAGATCGTCTATGACCCGGACAGCCCGCAACGCAACGCGATCGCCAGCGAGAAAGAGCCCGGATACCGCGACGGCGGCATCGTCGCCGCAGTACTGGGAATCATCCTCACGGGACTTGGAGTCGGCGGCTGCCTTTCCGTCCTTCGGGCGAGGAAGAGATCGCGGTTGGGGATCCGCGCGCCCGGCCTCCAACATCAGCCCTTGCCGCCAACGCCATCGGAACAAGGCGGCACTACGGCGGGACCGGACTCATCGCGTTGGCTGGTTCAACCCCGCGGCCCTCGGCCCGATCCAATTCGTCCCCCCGATCTCTCGGACTTACGCCGGGACCGAGGTCAAACGCTACCGCAACGGATGGCCAGCGTGGCCAGCGCTCAGAGTCGATACCGGGCGAACCCGCACGCGGGCCGGGCCGCCCCGTTCGTCCTTCAATCGATTGGTCTCGTCGTAACGGCGGCTGTGTTCTTCGCGGCCGGCCTCTTCGCCTACAACATTTCGAGGCCGAGCGCCGATCAGACCGCTCAGGCCGAGGCGACAGTCACGGAGGTGTATTATTCGGAAGACTCAGAAGGCACTACCATGTGCGCACTTAACTACCAATTCGAGGTCGCCGATCTTACGTATTCGAGTCGTACCGCCGCCAGCTCGACCATTTACTGCAATCGCGCGCAAGGTTCGAGCCTTGAGATCCAGTACAACCCGGCCAATCCCGATGACAACTCTGTGCGAGGTGAGGGAACGACTTCTCAAATCATCGGGATAGTGTTCATGGCAGTCGGTGCGCTACTAATTCTCTCTCGGATCTACGGGTTCGCGATGAGGGCAATCAGGGGGCGCGGCGCCGCCTGACCAAGACCCCTGCCGAACACAGGAGCCAGCATCTCGAATTAGGAAAATGAGGTCTCGTCTGCAAGGGGCCTACTGGGGGCGCGCAGTCGCACCTTGTTCTCAGCGCGTGCGTTCGCGTTCGCGCCGTCAGTCGGTTCGGCTCTGTTCGACAGGTTCCGACTTATTGCCCAAGGACCCTATGGTTTTGCCCAGGTTTGCCCAGAATGCGGTAAGATGCTTGCTCTTCATGAAGGCAACCATGGAGCCAATAAGCATTGCGAAGGCAAAGAACCAAGGCGGCTTATCCAAGAACACTGCAATGGTCCCTCCGACCAGTGCGCCCGTCATAATGAAGCCACCCACAATTAGCCTCGCAACCAGAATCCTATAGGAGCGCTGAGCCGAGGCTTCCCGAAAGCTCTGCGGCGGCGTTTGCTGGAGCAGCTGAGGCCGGTCAGGGGCGTTCTCAACGGTGTCAGTGCCTGGCGAACCAGTTGGACTAGGCGTCCCAGACTGATCACTGCTGGACGCAGCCGATGATTCCGGTCCAGCGGCCACAAGGGCCGGTTCGCTAGGCGGGCCGACAACTGGGCACACATCGGTGGCTGTGACAGATTCAGTGGCAGCGTATCCCTCGACCAGGTCGGCGCTGCCGCCTTCCCGTCCCTGTCCTACAATCGCGGTGCTGCCTTCGTCCGCGTTTGCCACGCTCAGGGCACGGGAAGAGCGGCTTTCTGGCGCGGCCAGGGTATCGACTAGAGGCTTATCCGCCGTGGGACGCTTGGTCAGGGGCATTTTAGATGCTATCTCTCGGGGCGCTGTCGTTGGATGGTTCGCTATGCCGCTTCCAGTTCGGCCGCTTTCAGTTCGAGTCCCATATAGAACTCCCTGTTCCACGCTGTTTCGACAGACACCCTCAACCTTTCGGCCACTTCGTCCACTGGTATACCGGCCCGGACCATCGGCAAAATCACTTCGTCTGGCATCAGGAAATAGTGGGCGAACAGGTCGGCAAAGTACTCCGCACGAAGTCCCTCCTGCGCGAAGTAAGCCTGGTCGGATGCTGGCCGGTCGTTTGGAGTCCGAACGAATGCCTCCTCGTCCCGGGCCGAGTCTTCGCCGGTACCCTTGGCATCCGGGCTAACCGCTTGCCCCGAGGAACCCAACAATGGCAAGGACAGGAACAGGTGCGCCGCCTCGTGGGCGATGGTGAACCGCCGCCTCGTGGGCCGGTCGCGGCGTTCCACCGTGGTGCGTATCGACCTCTCGGGGGAAATCTGTGTCACGCCGGAGACCCAGTCTCGATCCCTGAACGAGACTCCTTCCGGGTTGAGCTTGGCGAACACGAGCTCGCACTTAGGGAGTCTCTGGTAGACCGTCTTCGGATCGATGATCTCGGTGGGACACTGCCCGGCCCAGACACTGGCCTTGCGGGCGAGATCCTTCGCACAACGAATTGCGGCAAGGCGGTCGGGGAAGTCCAGGAACCCCAGGTCGTGTGCCGACCCGATCTCTGCGGGCGGGACCTGAGCAGCACTCATCCCACACACCCTTTCAATGTCTTCTAGCCTCCTGTTTTAGCTCCGAGGCCCCAAACCCCGGGCAAGAGCATCCATGAACCCTACCTCAACTGGAGGCCCTGGATCCGACGTGACGCCCCGGAGGATCGGACTGTGC
>JAIRXV010000320.1 GCA_031268115.1 Bifidobacteriaceae bacterium | reverse complement strand
CCAGCTCCCGCTCCCGGGCCAGGCCCACGGCCTCCGTGGCATCCGTGGCGGTGGCCGTGTCGGTGGTGCGTTTATCTAGGACGATGTGACGGTCCGCGAACACTGCCACTTGGGCGAGGTGAGTTACCACTATCACCTGGGTGTGCGCGGCGACCCGGGCCAGGCGACGGCCCACTTCGATGGCGGCACGACCGCCGATCCCGGCGTCCACCTCGTCGAACACGAGTGTCGCATCGGGGCTGCCTTGGGCAGAGGCCAAAGCGACCTCGACCGCGAGCATGACTCGCGACAGTTCGCCCCCAGAAGCGGACTTCCCGAGTGGTCGGGGAGCGGCGCTCGGGTGTGCGGCCAGCAGAAAGGAAACCTCATCGCTGCCGTGTGGACCTGGCGCGGTCTCTGAGACATCGATCTGGACCCTCGCTCCCGCCATCGCCAACGCGGCCAACTCAGCGTTGATCGCCGCCGCCAGTTCTCGCGCGGCCGCCCGCCGGCCGGCACCGACGCGGCGCGCCTCAGCGTTCAGCGCTGCGAGCGCTTGCTCCAAGCGGCCCGAAAGCTCGGCGATCCGCTCGTCGCCGGCGTCCAGTTCCTCTAGGCGCGCGGCCGCCCGCAGCTCCCACTCGGCCACCTCTTCGAGGGTCGAGCCGTACTTGCGCAAGAGCGAGCGGAGCTGTGCCCTTCGGGCATGCAAGGACTCAAGGGTCGCCGGGTCCGCGTCAAGCCCGGCAAGGTAGGCACCCAGCTCCTCAGCGGCGTCCACTATCTGGTACTCGGCCTCGCGCAACCGCGTCGCCAACGCCTCAAGCACCGGATCGCGCCGGGCCGCGCCTTCAAGAGCCCGGCGCGCCGAAGTGAGTAGGGCAGTGGCCCCGGGCGGTGCGGCCACTTCTTCAGCTCCCACCAAGGCCGAGTGACACTCGGACGCGGCCAACCGCAGTTCTTCGGCGTGGGTGAGGCGTTCGATGCGGGCATCCAATTCGGCGTCCTCTCCGACGCTCGCCCCAACCCGTTCGATTTCCGCGAGCGATTGCGTCAAGGTCTCGGCCTCCCGCGCCGCCTCCAAACCCTGTCCGCGAAGCCGCTCCAAATCACCGCGCAAGACTCCCACCTGCTCGTATGTCTCGCGATACGCGGCCAAGGCGGCGGCCTGATCCGCACCGGCATACAAGTCCAAGACTTCGCGCTGCTGAGCGGGCACCCGCAAACGCATCTGGTCCGCCTGGCCGTGGACGGTGACAAGCGGCCCCACGATTCGCGTCAAAACACCGGCGGGTACCGACGCTCCGCCCAACAGCGCCCGGGAGCGAGATTCGGCGACGGACCTGCCCACAAGCAGCTCGCCATCGTCCACCAACGCCCCGGCGTCCACCGCCTCGCCCAGAGCGGGATGGCCTGGCGGCAGCCGAACAGTCCCCTCGACCAACGCCCGCGCGGAACCCGCTCGAATCAACCCGGCGTCCGCTTTGCCTCCCCGCAGCAGCCCCAACGCCGTCAACAACATGGTCTTGCCCGCGCCCGTCTCACCCGTTATGACCGTGAACCCAGGGGCGAAATCGAGTTGGGCGGCGCCGATCACGCCCAGATCCCGCAGCGTCAACTCCTCAAGCATCGACCGCCCCGCCCGGACCGGAACGCCAACCCGCCACCGGCAGCGAGAACTTCTGGACCAATCGATCCGCGAACGGACCGTCCCCGAGGCGCACCAATTCGACAGGTTCGGCCGAGCTGCGGACCTCGACCTTCCCGCCCGCCGCTACCCGCAAGCCACGCCGACCGTCGAACGAGACCACACCCGGCGTGCGGGAACGCGAATGGACCGCCACCGTGACCGTGCTGAGGGGCGATACCACTAGGGGCCGCGCGAACAACGCGTGCGCCGCTATCGGGACCATGAGCATCGCCGCGACCTCTGGCCATACCACGGGCCCGCCCGCGCTGTAGGCGTGGCCGGTCGATCCGGTAGGGGTGGCCACCACAACGCCGTCGCAACCGAACGCCGACAGCGGCCGGGAATCGATCAGCACCGTGACTTCCAACATGTGCTGGGGTAGCTCCTTCTCAACGGTGACCTCGTTGAGCGCCCAATCCGCCGAGACTCGCCCCTCGGCGTCTGTCACGGTCGCCGCGACCGTGGCCCGTTTCTCGACCCGGTAATCTCGCGCCACGATTCGCGCGACCGTGGCCGCCAAGTCCTCGGGCTCGGCTTCCGACAAGAACCCCATGTGACCGACATTGACCCCGAGGAGGGGGATTCCGCGGCCACGCACCGACTCGACCGCCCTCAAGAGGGTGCCATCCCCGCCCAGCACAATTGCCATATCGAAAGGCCCACGGTCGTCGCGCTCTTCTGGAACGGCTTGCCAACCGTGCTCGCCAAACAGCTCAACGGCCTCCCTGAGCAGCTGGCCCGCCCGCGGCTTATGTGTGTGCGCTACCACCAGCGCCCGGCCGGTCACGCCGCCACTCCTTCGTCCCGCTCAACTTCGCGGACGATGGCGTTCGCGGCCTCTTGCCCGATCAGGGCGTTTCGCGGATCGCGATTCAGGTACACGAAGAACTCGACGTTGCCGCTGGGGCCGGGCAACGGCGATCGAAAGACGCCATGTAGATGGAGCCCGAGTTCGCGCGCACAGCCGGCGACCTTGGCGACCGCCCCGGCCCGTTGATCGCGATCGCGCACCACACCCCCTGAGGGTAGGGCGTCCTTCCCGACCTCGAACTGGGGTTTTACCATCAGGAGAAAATGGCTGTCCGCGGCCGCCACCCCGGCAAGCGCGGCGAGTACCGCTGTCAGGGATATGAAAGACAGATCGGCCACCACCACGCTGGGTGGCGGGTCGATATCCCCTGGACTGAGGAGGCGGACGTTGGTGCGGTCGAGAACGCTGACGCGAGGGTCGGTTCGCAGCCGCCAAGCGAGTTGGCCGTAGCCGACATCGACGGCGGTGACATGCGCGGCCCCGCGCCGCAGCAGCACATCGGTGAACCCGCCTGTGGACGCCCCGGCATCTAAGGCGACGGCACCGGCGATGGGGGGAGCGGCATCGTCCATCGCATCTAAGGCGCCGGCCAGCTTGTGACCGCCCCGCGACGCGTATTCCTCCTGGCCGTCCGGCGCGGGCGCGACCACCAGCGCCTGCGCCGGGTCCACCTGTGTGGCGGGCTTAGCCACAACCCGGCCGTCCACCGCGACCCGACCGTTTGCAATCAACTCCGCGGCATGGGTGCGCGAGCGGGCGTTGCCCCGGCGCACCAATTCCGCATCCACGCGCCTGCGCGCCATGCCTCACCCCTCTCCTTCGACCAAGAGCTGCTGCAACTCCCCGTGGGCCCGCTCCAACGCCTCGGGCAGGTCCGCCTCGGGATCCTCGCTGGCGGCCACGGCCAGCGCAACGATCTCTGCGACCGCCTGCGCTGGGTCCGACATCTCATTCACGCCAACCAACGTTAGTGGGTGGGTACGACAACGAAACGG
>JAIRXV010000460.1 GCA_031268115.1 Bifidobacteriaceae bacterium | reverse complement strand
GGCGGGTTGGGGTGCGCGCGGCGTCGGAAGTGAACGTAGTGCTGTGGGGCCTGGCGGGGTCAGGGCGAACGTCCTTGGCTATTGCGATGTCCGAAGTGTTCGAGGATGGACGCTCGGGTTTGAGCGCCGACGAGGAGACAACCGAGTGGGTGAAAGGGAAAAGAAAGGCGATGCTGGAGGAGCCGGAGGGCAAGGCAGGGCAGGACGAAAGTGGAGGAGATGGGGCAGATTGGTCGGAGTGGGCAAATGGGGTTTGGCCGGGCAAGACGCCGGCCCGCTTGAAGCCTTGGTTGGTTTCGGGGGCTCAAGAAGAACCGGAGAATGCGGACGATGACCACGGCGAGCGTGTGTGCTACTCGTACCGGTGGTCGCGGCCGTCCCGCCGCAGGGGTGGGCGGGACTCCTTAGTTATTGTGGACGCCGCAGGAGAGACCTGGGAATGGGCGGGGTGCAACCTCGCCCGGTATACGGCAGGGCGAAGTGACGGGCCAGCTCTGGAGCGACTGGCGAACGCGGACGCCTTCATTTCCGCGATACCGGCAAGCGACCTGGTCAAAGACGATTACCGTTTGGGGAATATGCTCGGGCGACTGGAGTTGGTGATCGGATCGATCCGAAAGGAATCGAGTCGCGTTGTTCCGATCTGTGTGGTGTTGACGCAGTGTGACGTGCGGGGGAGCCCAGACGCGGCGATAATTGCTTTGGGCTTGAGGAACGTTGAGAGCGGAGAGCCGGTTGTGAGGATGAACAACATGCAGCCCGGGGTTGCGGAGCTGATGAGATTTGCCTATCGGATGCGGAGGCAGGGGTGTTCCGTGGACTTCCAGGCCGTATCTGTACTCCAATGGTGGAGGGATTCGAATGCGGTGTCCGATAGGGGAGCGCGTGAGTTGTGCAGACCTGAGGCATTCGATCCTCGACTGTCGGATCCCAGTCCGCGGTCGATTGTGGACTGGTGTCTGGATAGGGTAGTGGACTGGTGAGGGTGACCGCGGGGCTGGTACTCGTGGGCAGGCGCGGGGTGGGCCGCAGCACGTACGCCGCGGGGGCGTGCCATGCGTTGACGGTCAGCGAGGGGCGTAACGAAGCCAGTCCGCTGGAGCCCGACACGGCGCAATGGGCCAATGGAGTCTTGCGGTGTTTGCGTCGCGGAGCGTGGGCGGAGGATGGGGCAGGTCGGGAAGATGAGAGCGATGCGACCGCCGGCACTCACCGGTGGCGCGAGTGTGGCGTGCGATTTCGTCGGGGCGGATCGAATCCTCTGAGGTCCCGGCGGTTCGAGGTGAGGCTGTGCGACTTTCCCGGGGACCTCTGGAGCGAATTGACGCGAGAGCTAAAGCTGATGGATCGGACACACCCGGAGGTGCCGCTACTGGCGGAGTTGCTGGACGCGGATGCCATCTTGGGGTTCATTGACGGCACGTGGTTGCGTTCGAGGCCGGCGGAGGTGCAGCACGAGGCCAATTCGATTCTTAGTGTGGCCGACTTGCTGTCCAGGGGCCGCAGGCAGGGACGTAAGATTTCGATCCCTTTTGGCGTTGTCGTTTCGAAAACGGACAAGATTGGCGGTGGGGAAGTGGACGGGGCGATGAACGTTCTTGACGGTGCTCCGCCCCCGAGGATGGCAGGAAAGGAAGAGCCTTACCACGAATCGCTGATCCACCTGGCCTATCTGCGTCGAAGACTCGGCTCGATGACACAGCACGTGGGCGGTTTCGCGGTCTCGACCCTGGAATCGCTTCGAGAAGGCGGGGCCCTGACCGACACGCAGGTGCGCCGTCTGGATTCGGAGTTCAAACCCAATGGTCGCGGTGTTGACGTTGAGGCACCTTTGCGATGGTGCCTGGCAAAGGCCCGGATTTTGCGAGAGGTATGACGCTCCTGGGGGTCTCGCCCCGCACCGTAGAGGCTGGCCGCGGCACCGAGCGCCGAGCGTTGGATCGAGGAACCTAAGCTCCGTCTTGAGGCAAACGAGGCCGCTCGGGACCGCGGGGTGTGCGGGCCCGGGGACGGGCCCGATATGATGGGCCGGTTCCACGTCAGTCCTTCTTCGGCCGTGCGCCCACGTGGAGGGTGCGGCCCCGCCAATCCAGGAGTGCCTCCGTGCGTCGTGTTTCGTTAGCCGTGGCGTGTGTCCTTGCCGCGGCCACCGTGGGTTTGACTGCTTGCGGTTCCCCGAGTGACGAGTCCACCCCTTCGGCATCGCCGACCGTCCCCGTAGGGGTGTCCGTCGAGGACGACGATCTGCCTGAGGTGGAGGGCGAGTTTGCGAAGAGTGCAACCCTGACCTTCCCTCTCAAGCCTGGCGCCACGCCTCCTCCCAGTCCGACCCCCACACCAGAGGAGACTGCGGTGGATGACGCGGCCACCCCTGAGACGGGTGAGTCGCCGGACGCCGAAGCGGACGCCACCGCGGATGAGACCTCGGCCGATGGCGCAGCCACCCCGGGGACAGACGAGCCAACAGACGCCGAAGCGTCACCCGATGCGGACCCGGCCGCGAATGAGACCCTGGCCGATGACGGGGCCGCCCCAGACGCCGATGCCTCACCGGACGCCGCCACCCCCGAGGCCGATTCGACAACAGAGGACCCGGCAACCGAAGACTCGGCAACAGAGGACCCGGCAACCGAAGACTCGGCAACAGAGGACCCGACAACAGAGGACCCGACAACAGAGGACCCGACAACAGAGGACCCGACAACAGAGGATCCGGCCGTAGAAGACCCGACAACAGAGGACCCTGCCGCCGAACCGCCGCTCGAAGAAGGCGACGTTCCAACGGATGAGGAATTGACCGCCGAGTCGCCCACCCCGAGCCCGAGTGAAACCCCATCGCCCTACATCGATCCCCCCGAGACACTGCAAGCGAAAGTGATTGTCGAGGGCGACGGTGAGGAAGTCCAGCCGTTGGATGCGGTCACCGTCTACTATCGCGGCCAAGTGTGGGGCAACAACGAGCCGTTCGATGAGAACTACCCCCTTGGCAGCCCCACCACGATGACCCTCGGGCGCTACCCGAACGTCCCCATTGAGGGATGGGGTCGCGGCCTCGTCGGCAAGAAAGTCAACTCACGCGTACTGCTCGTTATCCCGCCGGCCGAGGGCTACGGCATCGAAGGGAACGAACAGGCCGGAATCGCGGCCGATGACGTGATCGTATTCGTGGTCGATATCGTGGCGCGATTCGGTGAACACGACCAGGCGCAGGCAGATGCCACCCCGACTGGCGCGCGGACCACAGTTATGGTGACGGGTGAACTCGCCGAAGAGCCGACGCTTTCGATCCCCGGCGATGCGTCGCCGCCTGAATTCGTCACAACGACAGTCCTGGCAACCGGCACCGGCGAAGAAATCCAGGACGGCGATACGGCGATCTTGCAGTTCAAGGCGATTGACTGGAGCGGCGCGGACGCGGGCAACACGTGGGGCGACGAAGGCTTGGGCAGCTACCCTCAGATGATCTCCGCGAGCCTAGGGGAAGACGCGGTGTCGGCGTTCTCCGGGTTGGTCGGTGTGCCTGTCGGATCGCGGGTGCTCGTGGAATTGCCCGCCATGGTGGACCAGTATCAAGGCGCGGTGGCCATCATTGACGTAGTGGCGTTGACCCCGCGCGGAGAAGGTCTCAGCACGGACCTCGTAGTGGGAGACGACGCGTCAGCGGGAGAAGGCAGTGACACCGAGACGCCTACCACGGAAGAAGCCGACGATGACGCCGCGAGCGGGGACGTCGATGGCTCCCCGGCCGCGGACGAACCGTCCACACCCGATCCCAGCGGCACAGCGCCATCGGACACTGAGGACACAACCGGCAGTGAGACCACTGAGCCGGACAACGAAGGTCAGTAAACGGGGGGCCACCCCTGCGGAAGGAGATACGTGGGCGGCGTCACAATTTTCGCGGTGACGCTCTGTGCTGTGCTGGTGGCTGCGTTAGCCCGGAAGTTTGAGTTCAACGCACCGTTGTGTGTGCTGGCGGTGGCGTTGGCCGCGTCTTTCATCCCCACGTTGCACGAAGTCGAGGTTGAACCGGAGCTGATCCTCGGCATCGTCCTGCCGCCCCTGCTGTATTCAGCCGCACTGTCGAGTTCATTGCAAGATTTTCGGGCGTCCATCTCGCCGATTCTGCGCCTTGGGGTGGGGGCCGTCATCGTCACGACCGCGGTGGTGGGTGTGGTGGTACACGCCGTGGACCCCAACATCCCGATCAGTGCGGCGCTGCTCCTGGGCGCGGTGGTCGCGCCGCCGGATGCGGTCTCTGCCGCGGCGGTGGGACGCAAACTGGGGTTGCCGCGCCGGATCATGACGTTGCTCGGTGGGGAATCGCTGATCAACGACGCGACATCGTTGACCCTGTTTCGGGTGGCGTTGGCCAGCGCAGGGGCCACGGGCGCGCTGTGGCAGGTGGGTTTGCAGGCGTTCACGTTGGCCGTCATCGACGGTGTGGCCGTGGGCTTGCTGTTGGCCCTGGCCGCTCAAGCCATCCGCAGCACTTTGCGCGATCCCACCACGGACACGGTGATCGGCGTGCTGTTGCCATTCGTGGCGTACTGGCTGGCGGAGGAGTTTGAGGGTTCGGGTGTGCTCGCCGTGGTGGCGGCCGGGTTCTACATCGGCACCGCCTCGCCGCGGGCCACCGTATCGACGCGCTTGCACGAGGAACCGATTTGGGCGTCGATCGATCTGCTGCTTGAGTCGTTCACGTTCGCGTTGATTGGGCTGCAACTGCGTTGGGTTATCGCCAATGTGAGCGAATCCGCGACAGAGGACACGCTCCACGCGTTTTTGCTGACGGGACTCGTGTTCGGTGTGACTATCGCGATCCGTCCGATCTATATCTATGCCACCCACTATCTGTCGCTGCTGCGCCCGCCGTGGGTGCGCCGCCCTGCCCCCGCCCCAACGCTGTCGTGGCGGGATTTGCTGATCACATCTTGGGCTGGGATGCGGGGAGTGGTCACGTTGGCGGCGGCGTTGGCGATTCCGGTGCGCGCCGAGGATGGCGTTCTCATCCCTGGCCGCGCCACCATCCAGTTGGCGGCGTACATGGTGGCGATTGGGACCCTGCTGCTTCAGGGTTTGACTCTGCCGGGGCTGATCCGCAGATTGAGGATCTCCAATGCCGACGAGGCCGCGGAGGACGATGCCGAGGAAGCGCGGGTGCGGCTGCTTGCCGCCCGCAAGGCCTCCGAGGTGATCCACGCCCAGGTGGCTCGGTGGAGCGACCAGATGGGCAAGGCCGAGGCGGAGCGGGTTGCCCGGTTCGCCACCGAGGCGGTGCTCGCCAGAGAGGCCGCGGCCGCCACTTTGTTGCGCCCGGATTCCGCGGCGGACAGCGACTACCCCGAATTGGACGAACAGCTGGGCGCCGCTTTGGCTCGGGTGGGTCGGCGGATTGGGGAGGTGTCCGCGGAGGACGCGGCCGCCAAGGCCGAAACAGGCGATGGGGTCGGGGTGGCCCGGAAGGGTGAAACGGGCGATGGGGCCGGGGCCGTCCGCAAGGCCGAAACAGGCGATGGGGCCGGGACCGGGGAGAAAGCGGGAGTGTCGGATAAACCTAAGACCCATCGCACCCACGCGGAGTTGCGGGCGCGCGGCGCCACACTTTCCGTCCGGGCGGCAGAGCTTCGCACGAGGATGATCCGCGCTCAACGCGGCGTCATCGTCTCCGAGCGCAACGCTGGGCGTCTGAACGAGACCGTGATGCGACGAATGCTGCGCGAATTAGACCTAGAGGAAGAATCCCAAGAGGCAAGCTGGACCAACCGTCTGTAGTACCCGGTCCCCAGGGCGCCGGTGAATAACCGGCGTCCGAGCGCGTCAGCGGGAAAGAGCGTAGCTCTGACCTGCTGGAACGCGGCAGCTAACATCTAGGGTGGTGGTATTTCACCACCGTCCTAACCCTCACCCAAAGTGACGTCGGCTGGACGCATCGAGCCTATGGGGTTGGTGTTGTTTCAGGCCCCGCCGCGCCTGCGGGATTTGTGTTGAGGTCGAGACAGTGGTTGACTTCGCTGGCGAGGCCCAAACCAAGAGCCATCGTTGACCATGCCCCAGCGGCCCCGACTATTACCTGATGAGGTGGTATCCCCTGATGAATATCGATGTGAGCTGCCGGTTGAGGCGTTCCTCCTTGGCGGCCTATTGCGCGGTGACGCTGGCTTTTGGCGCGATTGCGAGTCCCTTAGGAGATCCGGCCGCGTTGGCCGCGCCGGCGCAGATTGCGGTGGAGATGACCACTGTTTCGAAAACCCGGACCGGGGGTGGGGAGATTGTCGTTCGCGGTCTGGTGTCGGATGCGGCGAGTGGGTGTGGGGTCGGCGGTTCGCCTTTGACGGTGGAGGCCCGTGTGGCCGCCGGAAAATGGAAGGCATTGGCGACGGGCAAGACACGCGGTTCGGGTAGATTCGCGGTTCGGGTGACCCTCGCGGCGAGTGCCGCCCTGCGCGTGAGCGTGGGCGAGGACTCCGGGTTCGACCCGGCCAGCAGTGCGGCCGCCAAGGTTGTGGTGCCGCAGCGGGTGAGGGTATCGGCCAAGTCAGCGACTTCGGTGGATGCGGGTGGGGCTGTCGACTTAGAGGGTTGGTCGTCGGTTGGCCTACGGGGACGCCGGGTGTTCTTGCAGGTTCAAGCCGTTGATGGGTGGCGGAACGTGGGGTCCGCGAGGGTAACCGGGGCGGGCCTGTTTTCGCTCACGGGTCGTTTGGATACGGTGGGTCGGGGCCAACGTCTGCGAGTGTATGCGCCGGGTGTCCCGAAACTCGGTGTTGAGGCCGCCGTTGTCGGTGCGGGGCGGGTGGCGGTGTATGGGTGGTATCCGTTGGACGCGGGGAGGTTTGAACGCGTCGACTATTTCGGGCTGTCCGATGACGCCAGTCCGCGGCGGATCGGCGGCGTGGGCTATCCGGGTTCGGTGGCCCTATATGCCCGCCCTGGCAGCGAGGCGTTCGTGACGTATGCCCTGGGTGGCGCGTGTTCTGAGGTGCGGTTTGCGGCGGGTGTGGACGATGCGGCGACGTTGGGAGATGGGGTCGCGTACAGCGCGGCCGTCGATGGCGACAGCCGGCGATTGTGGACGGGGGACGCGGCGCCGGGGGTGTCTACGCCCGTGCGGGCCCAACTGGATGGGGCGCTGAGCATCACGCTTCGCGCCTGGGGTTCGGGTGTCTACCACCCGCAAAGCAGTAATCACATGGTGTTCGGACAAGCAGAAGTGAGGTGCGCTCCGTGAGCAGCAAATGGATGGTGGGTAAGGTGTGGGCCGGGGTTGCGGTGATGGCGACAGCCGGGCTCGTCTTGTCCTCGACATCGCCCGTGGCCGCGGCGGACGCTACGCCTTTGGAAGCCGAACTGCAGATTGTGGCGTCGGTAAACGCTGAGCGCTCCGCGTACGGGTTGGGTGAGTTACGCCGTCTTCAAGTGATCGATGGCGTTGCCCGGGATTGGTCCGCTGCGATGGCGGGTAGCGAGGTTGTTGGGCCGGATGGTCGGCCGATCTGGGCCGCTTATTACCACAACCCGGACTATGAAACCCAGGTTGGCGCTGCGGTCCCCTTCGCGTGGGTTGGGGAGAACATCGCGATCCGGTACGCCTCGGGGTCTTACGGAGACCAGCTCGCGGAGATGTGGTTGGGGTCGCCCACGCACCGGTCGCGGGTGCTGTTCCCGAACTTCACTCAGGTGGGAGTTGGCGTGGTGAAGTCGTCCAGCGGATACGCGTATGCCACGCAGAACCTTGTGCGGCCTTTGGGTGAGGGGTTGGGTTCTAACGCGCCCGCCCCGGTCGGGGTGACGGTGGGAGAAGTCAAAGAGACTTCGGCCACGGTGTCTTGGAGCCGTGTGACGGGAGCCGCGAGCTACGCGGTCTATGTTCAGGCCGGGGTCAGCGGGACTACAACCGTACAGAAGGTGCTGGTGGATGGCAGTTCGACCAGCGCGCGGGTGTCGGGGCTGGCGTTGGGATCCAGGTATTTCGCGACGGTCCAAACGGTTACGGCGGCAGGGCCGGATCGAGTCTCGGACCTGGTCGAGTTCTCGACCCGCAAGGGTGTGTTCGCCACGACCACGGTTCCCCGGATTACGGGTTCGCCTTTGGCGGGCGAAGTGTTGCGGGTAGATGTGGGTATATGGAGCCCCACTCCAGAGTTGACGTTCCAGTGGTTGCGGGACGGGCAGCCCGTTCCCGGGGCGAACGCGGCTACGTACACGGTGCGCGAGGCAGATCTGGACCGACGGATCAGCGTGACGGTGACCGGTACCAAAGACGGGTATGAGCCGGTTTCGCTCACTTCGGATCGAACCTCCGCGGTCAGGTTGCGGGGCCTGCGTGGACCGGGGGCCGTGAATGTGAGGGGCGAAGTGCTTTCCGGTGGGTTGCTGCGAGCGGATGTTGGCCAGTGGACCCCCGTGCCGGCGTTCGCCTACCAGTGGCGCCGGGATGGACAATCGATCGCCGGCGCTACCGGGGATGAATACACGTTGACAGCCGCCGATGTCGGTGCACAGATGTCCGTGCGGGTCACCGCGTCCTTGACCAACTATGAGACGGCGGTTCTGGTGAGCCAGCCGACCGCGCCAGTGGTGTTGCGCCAGTTCGCCGCGGTTCCGACGGTCGCGGTTGTGGGGGCGGCAACTGTTGGCTCTAGGCTCTCGGCCCAGATTGGCGATTGGGAGCCCGCGGCGGAACTGTCGTGGCAGTGGTACCGCGCTGGTCGGGCAATCCCGGGAGCTTCCGGGCCGGCGTACACGTTGACAGCCGAAGATGTGGGAACGGCTGTCTCGGTGAGCGTGACCGCTCGCCGTGAGCATCACGTCCCGGTCAAGGTCAACAGTGAGGCAACGCCCACGGTCGGGTGGCGGGCCTTCGCCCACCCAGATGCGGTTGGTGTGAGCGGGACCGCGAGAATCGGCCAACGGTTGACCGCCGTTGTTGGGCTGTGGAATCCAGATCCGTCGTTTGCCTATCAGTGGCTTCGCGCCGGCCAAGCCGTCCCCGGGGCGGACGGATCGACCTACGTTTTGACGAGTCAGGACGCGGGCAAGCGTATTTCGGTTCGGGTGACCGCCAGCCGGGAGGAGCATCGGTCGATCACGTTGACGAGCGATCAGACTGGGCCAGTCCTAAAGAGGGTCTTTGGGAAGTCGCCGCGCCCCAGGATTGTCGGTTCGCCCGTGGTGGGCAGTCGGTTGACCGTGAAGCCGGGGGTATGGAAACCGAAGGCCACGAAGCTATCCTTCCAGTGGTATCGGGGCGGTAAGAAGATCAAGGGAGCGACTAAACGGACCTACGTTGTGAGCCCGGCGGATCTTGGAACCAAGGTCACGGTGAAGGTCACTGGGCGGTTGAGCGACTACAAAACGGTCACTCGCCCCAGCAGGGCAACGGTCAAGGTCCGGAGTGTCAGGTGATCCGCGCGGGCTCTTGCGGGCGTTCGCTTAGGCGCCTCGCAGCATTGTCCACGGCTGGGGCGCTCGCTTTGAGCGGCATCGGTTCGATGGCGGCGGCCGAGCCGTTGACGCCGCCGCAAGCTGAGGCCGAGCTGTTCAACTCGATGAACGCCGAGCGAGCGGCCTATGGGCTGGCTCCACTGGAGCGCCGGACGGGCGTGGATGAGGTGGCGTTGCGTTGGAGTTCCCAGATGGCGGCGGGCGAGATAACCACACCGTATGGACTGCCAACCTGGGAGTCGCTTCGAAACAATCCCGAGTTCGCCGCCCAAGTGGACGCCCAAGACCCGTGGAGTTGGGTCGGGGAGAACGTCGGCGGGTTGTACGCGGATGGTTCCTATGGGGCTAAGACCCTGGCAATGTGGTTGGCGTCCCCGGCGTATCGGGAGCAGGTGCTGAGCGCCAAGTACACGTCCGTTGGGATAGGTATTGCCGTGTCGGGTAGCGGCCACGCCTATGCCACCGCCGATCTGTATCGACGCCAATCCGAGGGCGTTGGGACGTTCCCCGCACGCCCTTCGGGGCTTGTAGTCCCCCAGGTCGAGACGTCATCGGCCAGGGTGGGTTGGAACAGCTTCGACGCTTCGGTGACGGGGTTCGTGGTGTGCGTCCAAACTGCGGTGAGCGGCACCGCGACAATCCAGCGGATCGAGACCGGACCTCAGGCCCGATCGATCGCGGTGACAGGCCTGGAGCCGGGGGAGCGGTATTTCGTTGCGGTTCAGGCGTTGATGGGCGGAATCGTCGGAGAACCGTCCAACGTGATCGATTTCACCACCGCGTTGGCTCAGTTCGCTACGCCCCCGGCCCCTGAGATTGTCGGCGTTACCGAAGTCGGAGAGACCCTCACCGTAGATGCCGGGGTATGGAACCCCGAACCTTCGTTGTCTTACCAGTGGTATAGCGGGTCTCGGCTTGTGGTGGGCGCGACCGACAGCCGCTACCGATTGACCGAAGACGATGTGGGCGAGCGGATGTGGGTGGAGGTCACCGGACGGTTGAAGGGGTACAGGACCACCTCGGTGCTTGGAGGGCCTTCTGCGACTGTCGTGGCTTTGAAGGAGTTCTCGGTTCGACCGGCACCGTTGATCGATGGCCGGGCAGAGGTCGGCTCGCGGTTGCGGGTCGTGATCGGGGAGTGGAATCCGGACGCTGATTTGACCGTCCGGTGGCGCCGGGATGGAGTGGATATCGATGGCGCTGAGGACGAGTTCTTCGATGTCACCGATGCGGACAAGGGGCACCGCTTGTCGGTGGCGGTGACAGCCCGAAGGAGTGGCTACGCCACTGTGACCCGTTTCAGTGAGCCCACGCCGCGGGTAACAGCGGTGTTCTCTCCTCAGACACCGCCGGTGATCGCCGGTGAGGCGGAGGTCGGTGCGACATTGCGTGTGCGGACCGGACTTTGGTCGCCCGAACCGGGATTCTCTTACCAGTGGTGTGCGTCTGGGCAGCCTATCGCTGGCGCCGATGGCGACACGTATGTGTTGACCGTCCGCGATGTCGGTTACGAATTGTCGGTCGTGGTGACAGCAACGGGGCCGGACTACACGACCGTGCGCATGGAATCCGCTCGGACCGCGCCGGTGGCGTTGCGGGTGTTTTCGCCGCAACCCCGGCCGAGCGTAGTGGGGTCCCCAATTGTGGGCCAGACGTTGAGTGCCGTGACCGGCCAGTGGGCGCCGGCGCCTTCGTTCCGTTTTCAGTGGCACAGCGACCAGGGGCTGATCGACGGGGCACAGGATTCGACTTATCGGCTGACCGCTCGGGATCTCGGCAGGGATGTTTGGGTGGTTGTGACCGCTGAGGCGGCCGGTTTCGAGTCCGTTTCGGTTCCCTCTGCGCGCGTCGGCCCGGTGGTCTTGGCGACCTATGCGTCCACGCCGGTCCCGGTGATCGCGGGCCAGGCGGTCGCGGGCGAGACGTTGAGTGTGCGGCCCGGCACGTGGGCCTCGGGGGCGGTCTTGACCTATCAGTGGTACGTGGATGATGTGCCCGTTGCGTGGGCGACCGGAGCGACGTTTACGTTGAGCGAGGCCGAGGCCGGCAGTCGCGTCGGGGTCCGGGTGCAGGGCACCCACCCGGAGTACGGATCGGTGGCCGCCATGAGTGAGTTGACCCCGACCGTGAGGCTCCGACCCTTCGCTGCGAGTCCCGTGCCGGTGGTCCGCGGCAGCGCCCGGGTTGGTGTGCGTCTGCGAGCGGACGTGGGGTTGTGGAACCCCGATCCGGTATTGCGCTACCAATGGCTGCGCGATGGCGTACCCATCCCGGGTGCGAATGGAACTTCGTATGTCCCGTTGCCGGCCGATGTTGGGCGTGCGGTGTCTTTGAAGGTCACGGCCCAGGCGCCGAGCTTCGTTACGGTGTCGAAGATCAGCGAGCCCACGGCGGTAGTGAAGCGAGGAACCTTTGAGGTCCGGCCGAAGCCGAAGGTGAAGGGTAACCCCGTGGTCGGGGCGAAGATCGTGGCCAAGGCCGGGACTTGGCGGGTGCGGGCAACGCTGTCCTACCGCTGGTATCGGGACGGGAAGCCGATCAAGGGGGCCATCAAAGCGACTTACCGGCTCAAAGCCGCCGATGCGGGAACTCGGGTGTGGGTGGCCGTGAAGGCCACCCGGCCGGGTTACACCACTGTGATCAAGAAGTCGGTTCCCACACGGGTTCAGCAGGGTTGATTGGGGGCGAACACCATGGCCAAAGTGCAATCCGATCGTGCCGGTCGCAGTTCTAGGTCGGCGTTGAAAACCACCGACCTAGCAACGCTGGCCGCTGCGTCTCAACTGGTCAGCGCTTCGCGCCGATCCAGTCGACGCAGTCGTCGGCCGCTTTATCAGCGGCCTAGGCGGTTCGAGTCAGGTGTGCGGACGGGAATGGCTGTCGCGCTTGTTCTGGGCGTGGGGGTAGGTGTCGCGGGCGCGGCGCCAACTGGGCCGCAGCCATTGGGTGCCCCGGGTCCCGCGCCTGAGGTCCACGTTGCTGCGTTGGCGGGCCCACCCCTGGTGAGCAACGGCATCGTTGACCGGGGCGATTGGGGGGACATCGATGGGGACGCGGTCCCGGATCGGGTAGAAGAGGCCTTGTGCGGTTTGGGCACTTGTGCTTCTCCGTCAGACGATGCCGATGGCGATGGGATCGCGGACTGGGTCGAGTACCTGGCATGTGGCGGGGCGACCTGCGCGGATCCGTTCTTGGACACGGCCGGGGATGCCGGGGTGCCCGACTATGTCGAGTTGGTGTTGTGTGGCCGGGTCGATTGCGGTGCGGGCGTGTTGGGTGGCGACGTGGACGCGGATGGGATTGCGAACTGGGTGGAGGTGGTGGTCGGGGGCGACGCGTATACCGCGACGGGAGCTGAGGATTTGAACCATAACCAGGTGTCGGACGCAGTGGAGTTGGACCGTGGATCCTCACCTAGCCCTCCGGCATCGTCCAATCCGACTCCCCCCAGCGGCGGCCCCGGGGACGAAAATCCGGCCTGGCCACCTTTGAGTGAGCGTTCCCTTTATGAGAGCGGCGCGGTGATCGATGGGTCGATACCCGGGACGGTGAGCCGATGATGCGCGGTGTGGAGCGGTCCGTGGCTACGAGGGTTTCCGCACGGTTGGGGCGGCGGTCGGGCCGGTTGGTGTTGGCTGGTTTGGTGTGTGGGGTGTTGTTGGTTGGGGGTTTGTTGCCTGCTCAAGGCGGTGGCAAGGAT
>JAIRXV010000311.1 GCA_031268115.1 Bifidobacteriaceae bacterium | reverse complement strand
TCTTTGTCTTCGTGGTCGAGGCGGTCTGGGCATTGAGCTACACGACCTGGCCGAAGAAGCCGCCGATGGCGTCACACCCCTGCGACGGCGAGCCAGCGCCGTAGCGCTACCGGCCGCCGACTCGCCGGCGCGTACCCCGGACGACCCGCGATGGCACACGCCGGGCGGAGGTGTCTCCGCGCGCATCCCCCAAAAGGTAAACCCGGCCCCTGAGGGACCGGGCGGTGTAGTCCGGACGATACTACGGACCTCAATGGTCGAATCTCAGCCGCCGGAGTCCTGTCAGGTCGCCAGAGACGTTTCGTGCGCCCAAGGCTTTGCCCACCTTGCGGCGATGAGTTACGTCCGCGACCGCCGCCAGCGCCGCGTCGGCGAGCTCGGGGTCGGCGTCGTTCAATGTCGCCAAGTCCGCCTCAGCATCGGGACCCCAGGACTCAGTGAAGCTGGGGTTGGTCATGACGCGGGTTGCCCGGACCGTTTCGCGGCGAGCCGATCACGGACGGCATCTCCGGGGACGTCTTGGCGCCGATCTTGGAGACGCTCTGCCGCCAGCGTGCGGTCGGCTTCGTCTTCGGCGTGCTCGGCCCAGTCGTGGATCACCTCGCGGACGAGCCTGGACACGCTCATTCCCTTGCCGGCCCGAGCGGAGGCCAACCGGAGGGTCCGGTAGTCCTCGTCGTAAATCTCGACGGTGATCCTGGTCTTGTCGGGCGGCGCGGTAACGCTGATACTCATGGACTCATGATATCCGAGATGCCGTGACCGACGCCCGGGCCTGACATTGAAACCCGGGTCGCGTGAGCGCCGCCGCTCCAGGTACTTGAGGTTCCACAACACGGCGTTGACCTGCGTGTATACTGTTCAGGTCAGTAGGTGTGCTTTCGTTCAGATGCTTCAGCGCCAAGGACCGCTGCCGGGTCGCGCCGTGGGCTTGACCCGGCTTCCGCCAAGAAGCGCTTCCCTGTCCCTGATGGTCGTCTGCGCAGCGCGGCCGCCAGCGGCTCGAGAATGTTGTGGAGGGTGTCGGCAACGATCTCTGAGCCGCGATCCGTGTCCCGCGCCGCGAGCACGTCAGTATCCGCAGATGTCGTCCGGCCTTCCCCTGCCAGGCGTCGAGCCTACGAACCGAAGGTCGTGCTTGCTAGGAGGCCAGCATGGTCGCGACCGCCTCGGTGATCAACCGGTCGCGCGTGGTATGGCCGTCGCGCGCCCTCGCGGTCAGCGCCGCGTATACGCCAGCTGGAAGCCGCACAGCTACCGCGACCGTGCCGTCGGCCGGAGTAAGGCGTTGATCAGTGGAAGTCAACCGATCCAGGGAGTACCCGCGTTCCGCATCGTCCGCCCACTCCGCAAGCGTCGTGTCGTCAATGGTGCGCCCGTCGCGTGTCTTGATGCTCATCGCCTCCTAAGATACGCCTCAATGTAGGAACGGCGACAGGGCATCGCATGAATCACCAACACGCTGCTGCCCTGTTCGGTGACGGCGACCGTCTCCAGCAGCCTGGCATGGGTGTCGAACCCGAGATATAGGACCTTTTCCGGGTCCTGATCGATCACTTGAGCTGCCACCGCACCGAACACCGCGGCGCTGATGTCGTCGTCGCCGATGCCGTGCTTACGGGCCGAGTCGGCGACCACCAGGCGGACCGGCACCAGATTCGGCATGACCGCTACTCTGCCACAGCCGGCTGGCGCCCCCATCGTCCAGCGCCATCATCTAGCCTGATACGAGGGTTGACCTGGGTGTACGCTGTTCTAGTTAGCAGGTGTGCTTTCGTTCAGATGCCTCAGCGCCTGGGTTCGCTTCCGCGCCGCTCGTTGCGTCTGACGCCTTCCCGAGGCCCTGGGAGCGGGTGGCACCGTCGCGATTTCGCTCTGCGAACTGGTCGGCGTTGGGCGTCCAGACCGTCCCCCCACGGCGAGCAAGCTCCCTTACGCCAATAAGGGGTCCTGATGGGTCAGCGCCTCAATGTCTGACAAGTCCGCTTTGACCGCTCTTGCGGCGAGGAGATGGTTCGCGGCGTCGAGCGTCGTGGCTTCCTCCGCGGTCCTGGCGTCGTACCCATAGTTCCGTTGGAGCCACTGCGCAACCTGGCTCCACCTGTACAGTGCCCAGGTGCCCGGTGTGTCGAC
This sequence comes from Bifidobacteriaceae bacterium, assembly GCA_031268115.1. Taxonomy (GTDB): domain Bacteria; phylum Actinomycetota; class Actinomycetes; order Actinomycetales; family WQXJ01; genus JAIRRT01. The sequence continues at coordinate 784 of JAIRXV010000311.1, read as the reverse complement.
CGGCGCGGGGAACCCACCCGGTCCGCGGCCGCCGTTGGCCAGCAGGCGCACCGATTCATACGATCTGCCAGTCCTGTCGGCGATGTCGCGCAGACCAACCAGCTCTTCGTGTTGGACTCCGACCATCCTGAGGCCTGCCCGGGCAAGGTCTTGATCCACTGCGACGATGGCCTCGGCCAAAGTGTCGGCCAGCCGACTGACGTGCAAGATCGGGCGCGCGCTTCCACCCCACTCGGGGGTCGCGTCGTCAAGGCCGACCTCGAACAGTGCGTCCAGCTCTATCTCGGAGGGTTGGTGGTCTAGATATGCGGTGAAATCGTGGGTCCTCATCGTTCCTCCTCGTGGTGGCGGTGTTTGGCCGCGAAGCGTCGAATCTGCTTGGCGTGTTGGTCCGCGTCGCGGGGCGTCGACCAGACTGCAAGATGCGCCCCGCACACCAAGCAGGTGACCGAGCCCCAGCGGTGCCCGACATGTACCTCGGCCAAAGCGAACCGCTGTCGGTCCAGAGCGTGCAGCGCGGTGCTCATCGCGCTTTTCGGGTGCCTGCCCTTCGACACCACCGGTAGACCCTATCAGGAGTGTTGTGTCTACACAACAGAGAGTCGCCCGGTACCGGTGGAGGGCGCGCCAGCTTGGCCTGGTGCTGCTGGCAATGACACCCGTCGTGGACCTGGGGCTGTTGGTCTTCACGGCCGTGGACTTGCGTCGGGGCGGCCAGGTGAGCGTTGTCCACGGGATCGCGGCGATCTACGTCGGCGTCTCGGTCGCCTATGGCCACAAGATG